>JACQWB010000012.1 GCA_016209385.1 Candidatus Rokuibacteriota bacterium | reverse complement strand
TCGTGCTCCCGCAGCCTCAAGTGCTCGCGCCGGAGGCCGTACCGCTCGTACCAGGCCACGCGCGCCTCGATCCACCGCTCGTGCCAGACCTCGTCGGCCGGCCGACCATCGATCGTGTCCTGGGGGTTCACGAAGTACTCGATCTCCATCTGCTCGAACTCGTGGGTGCGGAAGATGAAGTTGCCCGGCGTGATCTCGTTGCGGAAGCTCTTCCCGATCTGGGCGATGCCGAACGGGAGCTTGAGGCGCATGGCCTGGAGGACGTTCTCGAAGTTGACGAAGATGCCCTGGGCGGTTTCAGGCCGAAGGTAGACGAGGGCGGCCTCCTCCTCCACCGGCCCCATAAACGTCTTGAACATCAGGTTGAACTGCCGGGGCTCGGTGAGATCGCCCTTCCCGCACTCGGGGCAGAGGGTCCGCCGGCTGCTGCAGTGCTTGCAGGACTCCCCGGCCGGCACCTCGAACTTGTTGTCCTTCTTGGCCGGACAGTAGTGGACCCACGGCGTGTCATCGAGCTTGTCGGCCCTGAACCGCCGCCGACAGGCGCGGCAGTCGACCATCGGGTCGGTGAAGTGGTCCACGTGGCCGCTGGCCTTCCAGACCGTCGGGTGCATCATGATCGCGGCGTCGAGGCCCACCATGTCGGGACGCTGCTGGACGTGATCGCGCCACCAGACGCGCTTGATGTTGTTCTTGAGCGCCGCGCCCAAGGGGCCGTAATCCCAGCAGGATGCGATCCCCCCGTAGATCTCGCTGGATTGGAAGATGAACCCCCGGCGCTTGCAGAGCGAGACGAGCGTGTCCATGTTCATAGGCAGAGCCTACCACACCGCGGACGACGCGGGGAACCTCATCGAGGGCCGCCGCGGCTCACGAGGGTGCGGCGGGTCTGGGCGAGAAATCGCGACGTCCGCAGGGGCTGGCCCAGCAGCCTGACTACGTGCGCCTCGAGCGCAGCGGCAATCTCCCCTTCCACCGGACGGGCGAGACGTGTTGCGAGGAGCTCCTCCCATCTGAGCGTCCTGAGGCGGCGCAGGCTTCCCACCGCGGGCGCGGAGAACGGGAGTGAGTCAGGCGCCCGATGGGCGCAGACCTCGCAGAACAGCCCGCCGGCGGCGAAGTCGAGGCGCGCGACCGCCCCGGGCACCTTTCCGCACCCGAGACAACGGTCCAGGCGAAGGCGATGGCCGAGGAGGTCCACCGCGCGGAGCGCGAAGCCGAGGACGGCCCGCGGCGGCCACGGGATCTCCTCCAGGGCCCGGAGAGTCCGGACGAGGAGACCGTAGAGGGCAGCGTGAGGATCGCGCTCCGCGGTGAGCCGAGCCAGGCATTCGAGCACCCAGGCGCCATGACCGAGCCGGTCCAGCTCCTCCCGCACGCCCAGGAAGGGGTGAAGGAGATCGAAGTGGTCGACCTTCACGAGCGCGCTCCGCTCGGTCTCGAAGAAGAGGAGCTGGCCCTGGCTGAAGAGCTCGAGCGCACTCCCGAAACGCGAGCGGGGCCGGCGAGCGCCCTTGGCCACCCCGGTGAGCCGACCGAACTCGCGGGTGTAGAAGGTGACGAGCCGGTCGGCCTCGCCGAGCGGACGCCGTCCGATCACCACCGCCTGCGTTCGCTGCAGCCCCACCCCGTCACGTCCTCCTGGCCACGCGCCGTGGCGCCTTCCCTCGCTCAGACCTCCTCGCCTCGATGCGCTTGGCTCGCTCGGACGCCTCCGCTGGCCCCCCCATCCCCCCGAGGCGGGGGGTAGTCCTCGCGGCCCAGCGACGCTGTGCCGCTCGGAGCGCTGCGGCGTCCTGCGCTTCGCGGCCCGCTACGGCTCGTCAGATTCGCTCTGGAAGGCATCCACGGCGCATGGCCTGCGCCGTCTATGACGTGAGCATGAAGCCGAACTCGCGCAGCGCCTGCTCATCCTTGCGCCAGTTGCGTCGCACATCCACCTTCAGCTCCAGGAAGACCTTGATCCCGAAGAACCGCTCGAGCTCCTGCCGGGCTGCGCTCCCGATCTCCTTCAGCATGCCGCCACCCTTGCCGATGACGATCGCCTTCTGGGATTCCGTCTCGACGAAGATGTTGGCCCGGACATAGAGGAGATCCCGGCCCGCACGCTCATCCAGCTCCTCGACCCGCACCGCGCACGCGTAGGGAACCTCCTCCCGCGTGAGCCGGAAGAGCTTCTCGCGAATCACCTCGGCGACGAAGAAGGTCTCGGGCTGGGTCGTGAGGGTATCGGGGGGGAAGTAGGGCGGGTGCTCGGGCAGGACGCCCACGGCCAGGTCAAAGAGACGGTCACAGTTCGTCCCGTCGACGGCCGACAGCGGGAGAACCTCTTTGAATGGGTAGCGGCCCCGGTAGGCATCGATCAGCGGGAGGATCCGCTCCTTGGGCTTGACGAGGTCACACTTGTTGAGGCAGCAGAAGACCGGTCCCCGCACACCGGAGAGGACCTCGAAGAGGCCCTCGTCGAGGTTTGCCGGATCCTCCGTGGCCTCGGCCACCAGGCAGACCAGGTCCACGTCCTCCAGCGCCCGGTGGGCCGTGGCGACCATGAACTGGCCCAGCCCGGCCCGGGGCTCGTGGAGCCCGGGCGTGTCCACGAAGACCACCTGAGCGGCGGGAAGGGTTTTCACTCCGGTAATGCGCGTCCGCGTGGTCTGAGGCCGCGGCGAAACGATGGCGAGCTTCTCGCCGACCAGACGGTTGAGAAGGGTCGACTTGCCCACGTTGCTCCGGCCGATCAGCGCGACGAAGCCGGCACGGTGGGGCGGCGTGGTAGGCACCGGGTCAGGCCGTCTTCAGGAGCCCAGACCAGAGCCTCTCGGGAACGGGGCCCGAAGCCCGGCGGAGGATCGCGCGCTCTCGCTCGTGCATGAGCCGGGCTTCGAGGGGGTTCCGGTCATCCCAGCCCACCAGGTGGAGGATCCCGTGAACCACCATCAGCTCGAGCTCGCGGCCCACCGGAATTCCCAGGCGGCGAGCCTGGCGGCTCGCGGTCTCGGCCGAGACGATCACCTCCCCGAGGAGCGCCGAAGGTCCCGGCCCCTCTAGGCGAAACGCAAGGACATCAGTCGCGCGGCGGGTCCCGCGGTAGCGGCCGTTGAGTCGCTTGACCCGGGCGTCGTCGACGAAGGTGAGGTGTACCTCAGCCCCCGGGCGGCCGAGGGCACGCATCGCCGCCGCGGCGATACGGCAAACGCGTCCCCGCGGGATCGGCACGCGCCGCTGCTGGTTCGTAACCGCCACCGCCATCACGACCCCGAGGACGAAGGGCCGGGCCCCCGCGACCGGGTGCTGCGCTCCTCGTAGGCCTTGATGATGGCCGAGACCAACTCGTGGCGGACCACATCCTTCTCGGTGAAGTAGACGAACCGGATCCCCTCGATGCCCCGCAGGATGGACTGGATCTCGATGAGCCCCGACGGCCGGTCGGTGGGCAGGTCCACTTGGGTGATGTCGCCGGTGACCACCATTTTCGAGTTGAAGCCCAGGCGCGTGAGGAACATCTTCATCTGCTCGGCCGTCGTGTTCTGGGCCTCGTCCAGGATGATGAACGAATCGTTCAGGGTCCGGCCCCGCATGTAGGCGAGGGGCGCGATCTCGATGGCGCCCTTCTCGACCAGCGTCGCGGCCTTCTCGGCCTCCATCATGTCGTAGAGCGCATCGTAGAGCGGACGGAGGTAGGGGTGGATCTTCTCGTACAGGTCGCCCGGGAGGAACCCGAGCCGCTCCCCCGCCTCGACGGCGGGCCGGGTGAGGACGATCCGCGCCACCTCGCGCTTCATGAGGGCGGAGACCGCCATGGCCACCGCGAGGTAGCTCTTCCCAGTGCCGGCGGGACCGATCGCGAAGACCAGATCGTGAGTCCGGATGGCGTCCAGATAGCGCTTCTGGTTCGGACTCTTGGGCGTGACCTGCTTCTTCCGGGACGGCACCTGAATGGCATCGAGAAAGATCGACTTGAGATCGGCCCCGGAGTCGTCGGCCAGGATACGGAGCGCAGCCCGGAACTCGACGGAGTGCATCGGCACGCCGGCTGCGATGAGCTCCTGCAGCTGGGTGAGGAGCCGCTCCCCCTTCTCGACCTGGCGCTCCTGGCCCGTCAGGCTGATCTCGCTCCCGCGGGCCACGATGCGGAGCCCGAGCTGCGACTCCAGCGCGCGAAGGTGCTCGTCGTTCCGTCCGAGGAGGGGAAGGAGATCAGCGTCGGAAGCCAGGAGGAGACGGCGAGTTACGATCGTCCCAACCAAGCCTTGCTCCAGGAGACCACGCACTTAGCGTAATCCTCCGGGGAAAGGCTGTCAATTTCCACGGCCGTCAGCCTTCCACCACCCGGATGCCCAGCTCGCGAAGCTGCGCCGGATCCACAGGCGCGGGCGCTCCCGTCAGCGCGCAGATCCCGCGCTGGGTCTTCGGGAACGCGATGACCTCGCGGATGGACTCCTCCCCGGCCAGGATGGCGACCAGGCGGTCGAGGCCGAAGGCGATGCCTCCCATGGGGGGCGCCCCGAACTCCAGCGCCTCGAGCAGGAACCCGAAGCGCGCGCGAGCCTCGTCAGGCTTGATCCCGATCAGCTCGAAGACCTTCTCCTGGAGGTGCGTCTGATGAATCCGGATGCTGCCGCCGGCGGCCTCCTCGCCGTTCAGGACCAAGTCGTAGGCCTTGGCTCGGACCCGGGCGGGGTCCGAATCCAGAAGGGGGACATCCTCATCGCGCGGGGCCGTGAAGGGATGGTGCATCGGGTCCCACCGCCGCTCCTCAGCGTTGTACCCGAAGAGCGGAAAGTCGATCACCCAGGCGAACCGGTACTGGCCCTCCGGGATCAGGGCGAGCCGCCGGGCCAGCTCGACGCGGAGGCGCCCGAGTACGGTGGCGGCGGCCGGCGCGGCGTCGGCGACCAGGAGGAGCAGGTCGCCGGCGCCCGCGGCGCAGCGCGCGAGCAGGCTTGCCCGGATCGGCTCGAGGAAGCGCGCGAGAGGCGACTGGAGCCCCGCTTCCGTCACCTTCACCCACGCCAGACTTGTGGCCCCCAGTTCCCTGGCGCGAGCGACCAGGTCGTCCAGCTCCTTGCGGCTCATTCCCCCGGCCCCTGGCACCCGGAGCGCCTTCACGACCCCGCCGCTCGCGATGACCCGGCTGAAGGCGTCAAAGCTCGCGTCCCGGAAGAGATCGGAGAGTCCCTGGAGCTCGAGCCCGAAGCGGAGGTCTGGCTTGTCGGAGCCGAACCTGGAAACCGCCTCATCATAGGCCAGCCGCGGGAACGGGAGCGGCAGCTCGAGCGCGCTCACCCGCCGGAAGACCTCGGCGACCATGCCCTCGATGATCGGCAGGAAGTCGTCGCGGTCGAGGAAGGCGGTCTCGATGTCGATCTGCGTGAACTCCGGCTGGCGGTCCCGCCGGAGATCCTCGTCGCGGAAGCACCGCACGATCTGGAAGTAGCGCTCCATTCCTCCGACCATCAGGAGCTGCTTGAAGAGCTGAGGCGACTGGGGGAGCGCGTAGAAGCTCCCGTGGCTGAGCCGGCTCGGCACCAGGAAGTCGCGCGCCCCTTCCGGGGTGGAGCGCGTGAGGAACGGGGTCTCCACCTCGACGAAGCCGCTCGCGTGCAGGGAGTCCCGGACGGCCTGACAGACCCGATCCCGCATCACGAAGTTCCGATAGACCTTGGGGCGACGCATGTCGAGGTAGCGGTAGTGGAACCGAACCGCCTCCTCCACCTCCGCTTCCTCTTCGAGCGGGAACGGGAGCGGCTTGGCCTCGTTCAGGATTCTCAGCTCCTGGACCTGGACCTCGACCTCTCCGGTCGGGAGCTTGGGGTTCTCGGTCCCCGACGGGCGACGCAGGACGGTGCCCCGTACCGCCAGGACGAACTCGCTCCTGACACCCTGCGCCTTGGCGTGCGCCGCCGCACTCAGCGAAGGGTTGAAGACGCACTGGGTCAGGCCCTCGCGGTCGCGCAGGTCGATGAACACCAGGCCCCCGTGGTCCCGCCGGCGGAAGGCCCATCCCATCAGGGCCACGGGCTGGCCCACGTCGCTCGCCCGAAGCGCGCCACAGGAATGGGTCCGCCGCCAACCGCCGAGGGACTCGGTCATGACCGCCCCGCGACCTCCGCGAGTGCCTCCGCCAGCCGGTCCAACGGGACCTGGCGCTGGGTCCCTGAGGCCATCTCTCTCAGGATCGCCTCGCCCGTCCCGATCTCGTTGTCTCCCACGATCACGACGTAGGGAACCTTGAGCCGGTTGGCTCGCTCGAGCTCGGCCCGGAGCTTCCTGTCGCCATATCCGAGCTCGACGGGCACGCCCTGGCCGCGCAGCCGCTGGGCCACAGGCAGGAGCCGGGTGAGCGCCGCCGGACCGAGGGGAACCAGGAGCACGAGCGGCGCGCTCCCGCCGGAGGCGTCGGCCAGGAGGAGCACCACCCGCTCCATTCCGACCGCGAAGCCGATCCCCGGCTCATCCGGACCCGTGAGGCGCCGGATGAGCCCGTCGTAGCGGCCGCCCCCCGCCAGCGCGTTCTGGGCCCCAAGCTCGTGGGTCACCAGCTCGAAGGTGGTCCGCACGTAATAGTCGAACCCCCGCACCAGCCTGGGCGTGATCACGTAGGGGAGCCTCAACGCATCGAGGTATTCTCGAACCCGGGCGAAGTGCTCGCTGCAGTCGCGGCAGAGCGCGTCGAGGATCGAGGGGGCGCGATCGATCACCGGCTGGCACCGCGGGTTCTTGCAGTCCAGCACCCGGAGGGGGTTCTTCTCGGCCCGCTCCCGGCACTCCTCGCAGAGCGCCGTCCGCTGGTCCCGGAGGTAGGCCTGGAGCTCGCTCCGGTATTGGGGGCGACACGCCGGATCCCCGATGGAGTTCAGGCGGAGCTCGAGGCGCGCGGACAGGCCCAGGCTCCGGAAGAACTCAAGGAGCATGGCGATCACCTCGGCGTCCAGCGCCGGGTGCGACTCGCCCAGCGCCTCGACGTTCGCCTGGTGGAACTGCCGGTAGCGCGCCGCCTGCGGCCGCTCGTAGCGGAACATCGGGCCCATGGTGTAGAGCCGCACCGGTTTGGGCCACACGTAGAGGCCGTGCTCGATGTACGCGCGGAGGAGCGAGGCCGTGGCCTCCGGCCTGAGCGTCACGCTCTCCCCGCTCCGATCGGCGAAGGTGTACATCTCTTTCTGCACGATGTCGGTGACCTCGCCGATGCCGCGCGCGAAGAGCTCGGTGCGCTCGAAAAGGGGCAACCTGATCTCTCGGTAGCCGTAGGCCTCGAAGGTCCAACGCGCCGCCGCCTCGAGCCGCTGCCACTTCGGGGCGTCCGCGGGGAGGATGTCGTGCAGGCCCCGGATCGCCTTAATGGCCATCGGAGCCTCTCTCGGCCGCGTACTCCGCCTTCAGCTTGATATAGTTCCGCGCCGAACGGCGGATCAGCTCCAGGTCGGCGTCCGTCACCTGCCGCCGCACGCGCGCCGGGCTCCCCATGAGCAGGCTCCCCCGGGGCACCTTCGTTCCCGGGGCGACCAGCGAGCCCGCCGCCACGAGGCACTCTTCCTCCAGCACCGCGCCGTCCAGGACGATCGCCCCGATCCCGATCAGGCAGTGCGATCTGACGTGGCAGCCGTGGAGCCTCGCCCCGTGGCCGACCGTGACGAGCTCCTCCAGGATGGTGGGCGAGCCGCGGCGGTTGACGTGGATCACCGTTCCGTCCTGAATGTTCGTGCCACGCCCGATTCGGATATAGTTCACGTCTCCGCGGATGACCGTGTTGAACCACACGCTCGCATCCTCGCCTAGCTCCACGTCCCCGATGACGTGGGCGGACGCCTCCACGAAGGCCGTCGGGTGCACCTTGGGCACGACGCCGCGATAGGGACGAATCATGCGTCACCCGCAAGGACCGCCTGGACTGCCAGTATAGCCGAAGTGAACCTTGCGGGACGTGCGGAGAAGCTGCGCAACCTGAGGGGAAGGCCTTATCGGAGCAGCGGTCTCAGAACGAGGGAGAGCACCCACATCCAGACGGGGACGGCGATGCCAAACAGGGCCACCATGGTTGTGATTGTCCAGCGTAGAGCGGAATGCTGGAAGGCGATCAGTGCATCCAGCCGCCGGGCCTGCTCGTCCAGCCGCCGGGCCTGCTCGTCCAAGCGCTGGCTGATCAGCTCAAGGTGCCCCGCGACGTCCGACCGCAAGTCCTCCAGCCGCCGGTCGAGATAGTTCCGCAGGTCGTCGAACCGCCGGTGAAGGTCGTCGATCCTCTTGGAAATTTCGCTCTCTTCGGGCACGATTTAAGTCTAGCCGGGGGCGAGGTTGGGAGTCAATGAAAGGATCGGGCTCCCAAAGCCGAACTGGGACGGCCCGGGGTCACTCCGGGGCGGTCATGACGATCTGGGTTTCTCCGGTCGTCTTGAACACCCCCGAAAAGCGCACCACCGCCACGACGAGGGTGGGACTGCCGTCGCCGGAGACCGCTCCCAACCCGGTGATCGTCCCCTCGAATCCGGAGTTGACCGACTGGAGCCGGAACCCTGCCGGGCCGCGGAAGACCACAGCCAGGAGCCCAGGCGTCTGATTCTGCGGGACGACGATCTCGTCGATCCCGTCGCCGTCCAGGTCCACCGCCAGCGGCATCGGCTCGATCGCGTAGAAGTAGCTCCGCCCGCTCCGTTCCGGATACGTCAGCACCTCGACCCTGAGATAGCCGCCGCCGCCGACCGGCGTGGAGGAGCGCCAGGTCTCTTCGGCCTCGGTGGCGATCCGGAGCCGGTTGTGCTCGTCGATGAACGCCAGGGCCCGCGGTCCCTTCCCCGCGACGTTGGACAGCGTCGCGCCGGTGGCGCGGAAATTGCTCGGGACGCGCACCGGCCCCTCGAGGACCAGCGCCCCGCCGCGCAGAGCGTAGCGCTCGGCATGGCCCTTGGCGAAGAACCCGTCGGCAGTGAAGCGCTGGGCCCAGAGCGTCTTCCTGACACCGTCGCCGCTGGCATCCACGGCGAGCAGGATCTGGGAAAGGTCCTGAACCACGACCGCGGCCTTGCCGTCCCGGGTGGTGAGGATCAAGGACGTGAGCCCGATGTTCTGCTGGGGATGGTAGCGATTGGCGACCACCTCCAGGACCCCGTCGCCGTCCAGGTCGGCGAGCTGCACGGAGATCACGCGGCCGACCGAGCCGGCGCTGTACGTCCACTCGGCCTTCAGGGTCCGGTCCACGATCCGGTAGAGGTAGATCCGCTCGCCGTCGGTGAGGACCAGCTGGGGGACCCGATCCTTGGGCGAGGGCGCCACGTCCATCCCCAGGACCGGGAAGCCGAAGCGCGCGACCTCCCGGAGCGGGATCGAAGACTCCCCGCTCGAGTACGTTCCGGGCTCGAGGTCGCCCCCCAGGAGCCGCGCCAGAAGCGACCGCTGCTTCGGAGGCGGAGCCTGCGGGCGGGCCTGGGGGGCGGCGGAAAACTCGCCCCGGGCGGCAGGCTTGATGGAAGGCGGGACGAACTGGGCCGTGCTGAGGAGCTGAGTGCCTCCCGGGAGGGCGAACAGCCGCACCTCCATGTAGGGCTTGTTCTGCACCCGCTTGAAGTAGAGGGCCAGCAGGTGCTCGAGCTTGAAGCGTTCCCCGGCAGCGGCCAGGCCCTTGCCCTCGATCGCCTCCGCTCCGCTGATCCCCTCCCCGGCGAGCCAGACGTTGACGGCGTCGCCCATACTGATCTGGAAGCGCCCGGTGCGATTGAGCGCCTCAATCAGCTCATGGGTCGCCGCCTCGGCCAGGTTGTCCTTCACCCCACCCAGCAACGGAAGGAGCGTGAGCTTAATCTTTCCCGCCGAGAGCCGGACCTTGTCTCCGGGGCGGACGTCGCTCCCCCGGCTCACCGTCCCGGTGGAGTAGGCCTCGAACACCTGGACGACGGAGACCCGGCCCAGGTCCTGCTCGGTGCGGCCCAGGACCTCGCCGGTCTTGGGATGGCGCAGCTCCCGGCCCTCGCGGTAGAGCGACAGCTCGATCCCGGACTGGAGGCCCTCCCGCCGGCCAAGGGAAAGCGTCACGGCTTTGCCCTGAACCTCGATGACCTCACCTTCCACCTTCGGGAACAGGCCAACGACCTGATCAACGAGGAGACCGAGGGACGGCGCGGCGCCCTGGGCTGCCGCCAGGACGGCCGAGCCGACAGCCAGGAGAAAGACGCACGCGATGAGCGGCTGTCGTCGCTTCATCGGCTCACGACGCCTTCGCGCTGGCTCCCTGCGTGGGGCGCCGAGCGGCTATGGTCACCTCGGGGCGAGCCACGACGCACGGTCCGCCGTGTCGCTCTACCGCATCATCTGAGCGTCGCGCCCGTTACGATCCCCACCAGCCTCTGTCTCGTGGGGCCGGCGCTTCCAGGCCAGGACCACGTTGTACGTGCTCGGCGAGGGACCATGCTTCACGACGATGAAGACGTGATCGGCAAAGCCGGAGCTGCGGTTCACGCCCACGACGACGCCGACGCCATCGCTCAGGTCGAGGACCGGCGAGAGGTGGCTGTTCCAGAGAATCGGGTTCCCCTCATGCCCCTCGATGAAACCGATCTGAACGCCGAGGACCTTCGCGGGCGCCTGGGCGGGGGCGACCAGGTGGGGGATCGTGCGGACCAGCGGCCCGGTACCCTTGAGGGCCACATCGCGGACCTCGGTGTAGCGCGGGCGCGTCGAGGCGATCACCCAGACGCTCTGCTCGCCCGGAGCCCCGTCCCAGCGGACCTCGTGCCACCGGTGCTTTTCCTCCCCGTTCGGCGGCGCCGCCGGACGGAGCCTGACAGCCCCGAACGCCGTCGCGACGGGGGCGCGGGCAGGCTCGAGCGGGCGATCGTAGAGCAGGACCCCTGCAGACACGGCCCCCGTGTCGAGGGCCTCGATCAGGCGGGACGGGCCCTGCACCGGCCCCTCGCTGCGCGTGCCTGCCGCCCCCAGGAGCGCGTAGAAGGCATCCTCGTAGAGATTCGCGACTCGCAGCCGGTACTCCAATGCCGAAGCCGGCAACGGACAGCCCAGAGTCAACACTGCGAGACTGATCCATATGCGAGCGCAGCACCTCATGACAAACCTACGTCCAACGCCCCATACAGGATGCCGGGGACGAGCCGGGGCCCACGTCATGGTTGGAAACCAACCGTACTAAATGGCCACCCCGGTCTCGGCGATGAAGACTTCGAGCACTGACGCATCGGTCTCGAGAACCTCCTGACCGAAAGTCTCAATGTGAAACCGAATGGCAGACTTGACGTCGGCCAGCGCCTCCTCGTACGTGTCGCCTTCACCGACCACGACTCCTTTGAAGCCGAGCGGATAAGCGACGTAGCCATCGGGATGCTTCTCGACCACCACTTTGAACTGCTTCATCGTAACGAGTCTCCTCCCTTGCCGCACACTCTACCCCACGGGGCGAAACCAGTCAAGAATGCAGAAAAAGAACGGGGCATGGGAGGCCCCATGCCCCGTTTGAAGCCAGCCAGCAGTCTCGCCCTAGAACGTGTACCTCACGCGGGCGATCACGGAATCGATGTCCTTGGCGCCCCTGACCTGCCTGTTGCTGGCGCAGCCCCCGCTGACCTGGCACTGATCGAAGGCCTCACCCGCGAACAGGTGGTTGTAGCGCCAGTCGAACGTCAGCCCCGGCGCGAAGCGCCAGGTGAAGCCGACGTTGATCTCGGTCCCGAGATAGCTCTCGTCGCCGTTGACACGGCTTTCACCCGTCTTCAGGGCAGGCGTGATGCCGGTCGTCGTGCTGAGCGCGCCGTTGGTGTCCACTTCCTCGGCAGTCCACGACGGGATGACCATCCCGAGGAGCGAGAAGGCCGGCGTGACGGCATACGTCGCCCGAGCCGACAGGACGATCCGGCCGTACTTGTCATAGCCGACAGCCCGTCCCAGCGCAAGAGGCTGCGCGCCGCAGGGGAAGCAGTTGTTGTACTCGGTGCCGCTCGTCTGAAGCTCGCTCCAGCCCGTGAAGTAGGCGAAGCCGGTGTTGATCGGCGTGTAGTAGTTGATGTCGCTCCGCCCTTTGCAGCCCGTGACGGTGGTCTGGACGCACTCGTCGGCGTCGTTCCCGCTCGTGTACATGAAGCGCAGCTCGAGGTTCAGCGGGCCTGAGCGCCAGCCGCCGATCACGTCCACGATCCAGGCGTTGATATCCACTTCCCGGGTGGCGCTGATGTCCTGCTCGCCGAACTGGTAGTGGAAGGTCGGCTCGAGTGACCAGGGGCCCATTGTCCAGCGGACATCGCCGCCGACGGTGGCCCGCCACTGCTTCAAGGCGCCGATCGTGAAGCCGCCGCGGTTGATGGTTCCCAGGAACCCGCCCGCCCCCGTGTGGGCGCCCGTGAAGTCCGCATAGGAGAAGGTCGGCTTGACCGTGAGGCCCTTCTGCGGGCTGAACTCGATGCTGTCGAGGATCGCCCAGTTCTCGCGGTTCGTGCCCGGGCAGCGGCCGTTGGCCTCAGTGTCGAAGTTACACTCGTCGAGCTGGGCGACGGTCAGCGTGTTCTTCACACCCGGAGCCAAGGTCGTCGTCAGGGTCAAACCGCCGAAGTCGCCCGAGGCCAGGATGCCGAACTTGTAGTCATGGCCGACGAAGGGCTGGGCGCCGCCGCGCGCCTGAGTCGGAACGGCGATGAACGGCAAGAGGGCACCGGCGCCGGTGAACGGGAAATCTAGGTAGAGCCACTTGGTCTCGACCACGCCCGCGACGTCGGTGTCGAGGTCGAACCCCGCGCTGACCCCGGCGTGGGTGCCGCCGGTGGTCGTGTTACCGTTGACGAAGTCAAGCTCGATGCCCCACACCATCTTGGCCTTCCCGAGCTCGCCGATGAAGTCCAGACGACCGCGCTCCCGGGAGTACCACTCCGTCTCCCTGCGGGTCGAATCGGTGTCCTGCAGGTTATTGGACCACGTCGTGGCGAAATCTAGGAGCCCCGAGATCGTCACCTTGGGGGCCGGGGCCTGAGCAAAGGCGGGCGGCGCCAGGGCCCCGAGGAGGGTGAGTCCAGCAACAGCTACCACCCAGTACCGTCTCATTACCGCCTCCTCATCTGTGGTTTAACAACGGGAACCTGCTACGAAACTCGATCTGCGCGCACGATACTTCGCTGAAAGGTAGAACCACGACCCCTCCGCTCGTCTAACGAGCCCTTACCACCTCCTCCTCTCTCAAAATCCCCCGACGGGGAATTCGAAAATACAGGAAATTCCAGGCAAAGGTGCCCTTTTTCTACCCCATCGGCCCGGGGCCAGTCAAGCAAAAAATTACCCCCCCTCGGGGCCATCCCCGGGCGGCTAGGAGCGCATCCGACTGAGCGCGTTCGAGCGCCGGCTCCGCCGGCGCAACCCATCGTGGGGGGAGGTTCGGAAGGGGGGCGGAGCCCCCCTCCGAGGATCTACCGTCCCCCCTCGAGGGCTTTGAGATGCTCCCGGGCAGCCAAGCCGGAGACGCTGTCGGGGGCAACCTCCGCAGCCCGACGAAAGGCCGCCTTGGCCTCCTCCCGGCGCCCCGCCTTGAGCAAAACCAGCCCGAGAAGGTAGTGGGTCGCCTCCAGGGTCGGCTCAAGGCGGAGAGCCTGAAGGAGCGCGTTCTCGGCCTCTGCAAGGCGGTCAAGGTTGTAATAGGCCCAGCCCATGCTGCGGTAGGCAAGTTCGGCGTTGGTGTAGGTCGGAATCGCGAGAGCCTTCTGTTCCGCCTTGAGGGCCTCTTCCCACCGCCCCGCCGCGGCCAGGGCAAGTCCGAGGTTGTGATGAGCATCGGCGTAGTCGGGATTAAGCTCGAGCGCTTTCTTGAACGCTTCCATGGCCTGGGGGAGGTTTTCGACCTGCAGGTGGACGAGGCCGAGCATGCTCCGATAGAGCGGCTCCTGCGGATTCAGGCTGATCGCCTCCTGAAGGGCGGCTAGGGCCCTGGAAACCGCGGGCTGACACGGCTGTGTGCGCGCTCGATCATCTAAGCAAAGCTCACTGAGGGCTTGCTCATGCGCGGCTCGGGCTCGCAGGCGGCTCAATTCGGCTTCTTTTGCCGCAGCGCACGCGGTGAGCGCCGTCACGGCCAGTCCCAGAACGAGCCAATTGGCCCACCGGCCCTTTGACAGCCCCGGAACCGCCGTGCTACGTTTTCTACAGGAGGTGATGTACGTGCCCAAGTACGAGTACGAGTGTGAGCGCTGCGCGCGCGTCTTCGAGGTCTCGCAGCGCATCTCCGATCCGCCCCTCACAGCCTGCGAGAAATGCGGCGGGCCGGTCCGCCGCCTGCTGGCTCCGGCTCCGTTCATCCTCAAGGGATCGGGCTTTTACGTGAACGACTACCCGTCGGAATCGCGCAAAAAGGCGCAGGATGCCGAGAAGAAGGCCCAGGACGAGAAGAAGGCCCAGGAGCCGCGTTCCGGCGCGGGCTCATCCACCCCTCCCTCGTCACCCGCTTCCTCCAGTCCTTAGGGTCTTGCCCGCCGGGCGCCCACGCCTCATGCGGGGCCCCCGCGCTTGCGAACCGTCACCCGCGTCCCCCGGCCCAACCCGAAACGGTCGCGGGCACTGCCGTCCCTGACGAACAGCTCGAGCCGGCTGCTGGATCCGACGATGGCACCGAGCGCTCCCGCGGAGCGCTCGGCGTAAGCCGCGGACAGCCCTGACACCACCACGCCCTCGACCTCCACAGCCAGTGAGGCGTCGGGCCCGAGCGGGCTCAGGTCCGCCGCCCTGATGGAAGTCGCCAGGTTTCCGAAGCGGTCGATGTGGACCACCTCGCCGACCACCGCATCCCCTTCCTGCCGCGCGGCGGGCCAGGCAATGGTGACGGGATCGCCGACCTCGGGGCCGAAGCGCCGGAGCGGCACGCCGAGCGACAGGTACGCGGCAGCCGGGGCGAAGACATCCCGGCCATGAAACGTCGGGCTCACCTCGGCCAGGCGATAGGCGGCACCCTCCAGGGAGACCGCGCTCCATCCCGGCCGGGCGAAGAGAAAGGTGAAGAGGCCATTGTCGGGGCCGACGAAGAGCTGTCCGCCGGCGTTCACGCCGAGGGCCCGGCGCGCGGTTCCCACCCCCGGGTCCACGACCGCCAGGTGAATCGTGCCCGGCGGAAAAAAGCCGGCCGCCGCCTCCAGGGCCAGGGCCCCTTCAAGGATATCGTGTGGCCGGACCTCGTGGGTGAGATCCACGAGGTGAACCCGCCGGTTGATCGCCAGGATCACCCCCTTCATCGCCCCGACGAAGGGGTCCCGGAGCCCGAAGTCCGTGGTCAGCGTGATGACGGTCAACGGTTCCCTTCACAAGCCAAGAGCCATACGAAGACGGGCACCCGGCTCAATCAGAAGCGCCGAAGAAAGAGCCCCGAGCTCTCCCAAAATGATCCGGCGGTGCACAGTGGCCAGTTTGTCACACTTCACGATTGAATCAACCTTCAGCCCGGTGCCGGTGAAATCTGGATGCGACGTCTCGATTGAAAGATCAGTCAGGAGGAGTCCCTCTGGCTTTACGGAAGAAATGAACGCGAGGATCACATCTTCACCGGGTCGATCCGACGGGGAAACGACCACAGCGGGGCGAACCTTCGCCCCGCTGAGATCCGTGAACGGGAAAGGAGTCAGGACGGTGGTTCCCCTCCTCACCGATAGCGGACCCTCAGATCGTTCAGCGTGTAAATCTCCTCGCGTGGATCCAGGAGGAAGTCGAAGCTGCCCCCTTCAGCTGCAAGCCGCGTGAGGCCCTCGACTGGTAGATCATCAACGCACTCAACGAACTCTACCTCCTCAACCTTGCGGGCAGCTTCGATCAGTCTCCCCAGCTCCTCGCGGCTCACGAGTGCTTTGTCCGGCCCGACGGGCTCGGCATGTATCCTGACTATGGCTCATCCCCCCTCTGCATCTCGTGTTTACTCTATCACGACGGGGAAGCCGCCTGGGAGCCTCCGACACACCTATCTATCACGGTCCACGACGTAGTCCGCGACGAGCGCCAGGGTCTCACGCTCCTCGCACGAGGCGAACCGGCTCAGGTCCTCCTTGGCGCTCTGGGCGTAGGTGCGGGCCCGCGCCAGCGCGTACTCGACGCCATCGTGCTCGAGCACCAGCCGGCGGACCTCCTCGATCTCCTCCGGGTCGAGGTGCCGGCGGCGGAGGAGGGTCAGCACGCGCTGCCGCTCCTGCGACCCTGCGCGGTCCAGCGCGGCGATCAGCGGGAGCGTGCGTTTGCCCTCCCGCAAATCGGCCCCGATCGCTTTGCCCAGGCGGGCCTCGTCGGCGACGAAGTCCAGCGAGTCATCGGAGATCTGGAACGCAACGCCGACGCCCAGCCCGAACCGGGTGAGCGCTTCGACGCGCTCCGGGTCGCACTGCCCGAGCACGGCGCCGATCCGGCAGCAGGCGGCGAAGAACGAGGCGGTCTTCTGGGTGATGATCCGGAGGTAGTCGGCCTCGGTGATGTGACCGTTCCGCTTCTTCTCCAGCTGGAACAGCTCGGCCTCCGTCATCGAGACCGTCGCGCGCGCCAGCGTTTCCATCACGCCCGGGTCGTTGTCGTGGACCAGCATCGCGAACGACTTGGAGTACAGGTGGTCCCCCACGAGAATGGACGCGTCGTCGCCCCAGCGGGCGTTGGCGGAGGGGAGCCCGCGCCGCAGCGGCGCCTGGTCCACGACGTCGTCGTGCACCAGCGTGGCGGTGTGCAGGAGCTCGACCACGCAGCCCAGCCTGACGCTGCGGGGGCCGCGGTAACCGGACAGGCGCGCCGCCAGCAGGAGGAGGATCGGGCGCAGCCGCTTACCGCCCGCCCCGGCGATATAGCCGCCCATCTCGCGAACCAGGCCGACCGAGGAGTGAAGCTGGCGCGCGATCTCGCGCTCGACGGCGGCCAGCTCGTCCCCCACCAGCCGCCCAATCCGCTCCTTCAGGACGGTCTCAAGCGTTACGGGCCAGCTCATGCGATGGCGCGCTGCCGTGTTGGGCGGGTTACCGGAGGGTCACTCGATCCTTCACCCGGATCTCGTTGCCGGGGGTGCTCGACTGGATCTCGACGACGGAAAAGCGCTCCCGGACCTCGACGACCTTGCCCGTCGCCACCTCCTCGTCGAGCTCGCCGAGAAGCTCGCCGGTGATGGGGTGGATGATCGGAATCTTGTTTCGGCGGAGGCTCACGACACTCCCCGGCCTGAGACCATCCTGGGCCGTCAGGTCAATCACGACCCGGTTGGTGTCCACGAAGACCACGTACCCGAGCCGGGCCGAGGCATCTGCCTTCTCCACGGCCCCGCCTCGCCCCGCCGGCGTCGGTCGCGCCTCGGCCCGGGCCTCCGCTCGAGGACTCGACCCGCTCGGCCTCTGCGCCGCCCGCTCGGCGGCGTAGGGCCCTCCCTGGAGCGGGCTGATCTTTCCACCCCCGGGCGGGCTGCCGTACTTCTCCACGATCTCCGGCGGCGCGAGGATCGCGCGCTTGCCGAAGACGACGCTGGTGGCGGTCCAGGGAATCTTATCCTCTTCCGTCCAGACATACTCCGGCTCGCTCGGGACCGAGCCGAAGCGCGGGTTCTTGATCAGGACCCAGCGAGCCTCCGTCGTCCGACGCGACACGCTCGGGGTCGACTCGGCCGGAAAGCCCGCAAGCTCGCGCAGGCTCACGCATCCGGAGACCATGACCGTACTGACGAAGAAGACGCTCAGCAACACCACCGGCCCTCGGCCGCTCATGGCGCCCATACGATAGCAGACATACTTGGCCTAATCCACTCGGACGGCGGCGCGCCCGTGCCAGCGGGGCTAGGAGCGCGTCGCCCCGCGCTTCGCGAACCACCATTCCTGGGGGAGGCCTCGGAGGGGGACACCCACGCCTTCGGCGCACCCGGGCCTCCGGCCCGGGTACCCGCCCGGGCCCCCTCCGATTGCTAGTCGACGGCCCGGGGCTCCCAGGGGAACCGCTGCTCCTCGGTCGGCTCAGGGCGGGCGAGCGTCCGGCGCTTCGAGAAGAGCGCGTGGCCAGTCACCGCGGAGATCCACGTCACGTCCAGGTACGTGACCCCGCCGCGCACCAGAAGCACCGGCACGAGCCAGCCGGCAACTTCGAGGGCCCGCCCCAGCCGGGCGGCCTTGTCGGGGCCGACGAGGAGGACCTCGACCTGCGCACCCTCGGTGGCGAAGAGGTCGACGACCCGCTGGGGATCCACCGCCTCGAAGCGCTTCGTCCGTTCGAGGGCGACGGCGAGCAGGTAGGGCACCCGCCGAAGGTCGGCGCCGGACTCGGTGAGGTCCAGGGCCGGCGCCACCGCCACCCGGATCCGGCCGCGGGTGATGCGCACCCCGTCCTCGGGACGCGCCCGGGGCTTGCCGTTCAGCGGGATGTAGCGGGCCTCCGAGTACGCCGGAAAGATGCGGAGCACGTGCGCGTGGCCCAGGCGCTCCTCGTAGCGCCCGAGGGGCTGATGGGTGAGGGGGTGACGGAACACCTCCCCCTTGCGGAACACAGTGAGCTCCTGCCCCTCCTGGATGCCGTCCTTGCCGGCGAGGTCCATGTACAGCCGATCGCCCTCCACCGCCACCACGAGGCCTTCCACGGCGGGGAAGGCCTTGAAGAAGTCCTCCACCATGAGGGCGAAGGTCGCCCCCACCTGCTCGGTCAGCCCCGCGTCGGCCGGGCTCCGGAGGACGGGCGACAGCACCAGCAGGAAGAGGCCCAGGGCGATGCGGCCTGACCGACGCGTGGGGACCTCCTATACGCCCGCGCCGGGACGAGAACCGAGCAGGTCAAGGACGCAGGGAGGAGCCCACCGGAGGCGTACTCCGGGTACGTTGAGGATGGGCGCGGGCACCACCCGAAGGGTGGTCGGAGGACGCAGAGATGCGACGGTTATCGGCACGGCGCTAGAAGACGAGCGAGGGCTGGTGCATCCCGAACACCCGACGGAGCGCCTCGCAGATTTCGCCCAGAGTCACGCGGGCCTTGACCGCGTCCAGGATCAGGGGCAGGAGATTGTCTTTGCCGCGGGCCGCCGTCTCGAGCCGATCGAGCGCGCGGGCGACCCGGTCCCGATCCCGCTCCTTGCGCAGGCGCGCCAACCGCTCGCCCACGCGCGCCTCCACCTCCGGGTCCACGCGGAAGAGCCCGGACGGCGGCGGCTCCTCCGTGACGAACTCGTTGACGCCGACCATAATGCGCGCCCGCGACTCCACCTCCTGCTGGTAACGGTAGGCGGCCTCCTGGATCTCGCGCTGCATGAACGGGATGGCGTGGACGGCCCCGCCGAGCCCGTCGATCTTCGCGATGTAGCTCTCCGCCTCCTCCTCGATCTGGCGCGTCAACCGCTCCACGGCGTAGGCGCCGCCGAGCGGGTCAACGGTGTCCGCGACCCCCGACTCGTAGGCGAGGATCTGCTGCGTCCTGAGCGCCAGGCGCACCGCGCTCTCGGCTGGGAGCGCCAGGGCCTCGTCCATGGAGTTCGTGTGGAGCGACTGGCAGCCGCCGAGCACCGCGGCCAGGGCCTGGATCGTCACCCGCACGATGTTGTTCTCCGGCTGCTGCGCCGTGAGCATGCTCCCCGCCGTCTGGGCGTGGAAGCGGAGCATCCACGAGCGCGGGTCCCGGGCCCCGAAGCGCTCCCGCATGAGGCGCGCCCAGAGCCGCCGGGCGGCGCGGAACTTCGCCACCTCTTCGATCAGGTTGTTGTGGGCGTTGAAGAAAAAGCTGATCTGGGGAGCGAACTCGTCCACCGCGAGCCCCGCCTCGACGGCCGCCTGGACGTACGCGATCCCGTTCGCGAGCGTGAACGCCACCTCCTGGACCGCCGTGCAGCCGGCCTCCCGCATGTGGTAGCCCGAGACGGAGATGCTGTTCCAGCGGGGAACCCGCTCCCGGCAGAAGGCGAACGTGTCGGTGACGAGCCGCATGGACGGCCCCACCGGGTAGATGTACGTGCCGCGGGCGATGTACTCCTTCAGGATGTCGTTCTGGACGGTGCCGGAGAGCTGCTCCGGCGACACCCGCTGGCGCTCGGCCACCGCGATGTAGAGGCAGAGGAGGATCGAGGCCGTGGCGTTGATGGTCATCGAGGTGGAGACCCGATCCAGCGGGATCCCCTCGAAGAGGGCGGCTATGTCCTCGAGGGACGAGATGGAGACCCCGACCTTCCCCACCTCCGTTCGGGCCATGGTGTGGTCGGCGTCGTACCCCATCTGAGTCGGCAGGTCGAAGGCGACGCTGAGCCCGGTCTGCCCCTGCGCCAGGAGGTAGCGGTACCGCGCATTGGTCTCCTCGGCGCTCCCGAAGCCGGCGTACTGGCGCATCGTCCACAGGCGGCCCCGATACATGGTTGGCTGCACGCCGCGGGTGAACGGGTACTGCCCGGAGAAGCCGAGGTCCTTCAGGTAGTCGAACCCGGCGGCGTCGGCCGGTGTGGAGATGCACTCCACCGGGCTCCCCCAGGAGGTGGTGAAGAGCGCGTCGCGCTCCGGCGCTCTGCCGAGCGCGGGCTTCAGCACTTCCTCCTCCCACCTGCGCCTCGCCTCCTCGATCCGCTTCAGCGCCTCGGGGTCCATGGCTAGCCTCGCTGACGCAGAAGTTCGCGCGTTTTTTCCTCTTCCTGCACGACGAGCCCTGCGACGGCCCGCCCCATCCTCGCGAGTTCCCTCTGGCCTCTCCAGGTTAAGACCGCGAGGAGGATCAACCTGACGAGCTGGACGAGTCCATTGACGAAGACCACGATCAGCGTAGCATCCATGGCTTTGCTCCTCGTCCGTGCTCGCCTCCCTACAGCGGGATGTTCCCGTGCTTCCTGGGGGGGGTTGCATCCCGCTTCGTGTGGAGGAGCTCCAGGGCCTGGCAGAGCTTGCGCCGCGTGTCCTTGGGCTCGATGACCTCGTCGATGTACCCGCGCTCGGCGGCCACGTAGGGGTTGGCGAGCTTCGCCCGGTACTCGGCGATCTTCTCCTCCCTGATCTTCGCCGGGTCGGCCGCGCGCTCGAGCTCGCGCCGGTAGAGGATGTTGACGGCGCCCTCGGGCCCCATGACCGCGATCTCAGCCGTGGGGTAGGCGAAGTTGGCGTCGCCGCGGATGTGCTTGGAGGACATGACGCAATACGCCCCGCCGTAGGCCTTGCGGGTGATCACGGTGAGCTTGGGGACCGTGGCCTCGCAGTACGCGTAGAGGAGCTTGGCCCCGTGCTTGATGATCCCGCCGTACTCCTGGCCGGTGCCCGGCAGGAACCCGGGCACATCCTCGAACGTCACGAGCGGGATGTTGAAGCAGTCGCAGAAGCGGACGAAGCGCGCCCCCTTCAGTGACGCGCTGATGTCGAGGCACCCGGCCAGGTGGGCCGGCTGGTTGGCCACGATCCCGACCGCGCGGCCGTTGAGCCTGCCGAAGCCGACGACGAGATTCGGGGCGTAGTCGGCGTGGACCTCGAAGAAGAAGTGGTCGTCCACGACCGTGCGGATGATCTCCTTGATGTCGTAAGGCTTGTGGGGCTGCTCGGGGACGATGGTCTGCAGGCTCTCGTCGACCCGGTCGGCCGGATCCAGGGTGGCGCGGATCGGCGGGTCCTCGAGGTTGTTCTGGGGGAGGAAGCTCAGCAGCTCGCGGATCAGGGCCAGGCACTCCTCCTCGCTCTCGGCCGCGAAGTGCGCCACCCCCGAGGTGGCGGCGTGGGTGCCCGCCCCGCCCAGCTCCTCGGCCGACACCTCCTCGTGGGTCACCGCCTTGATCTCGTCGGGCCCGGTCACGATCATGTACGAGGAGTGCTTCACCATGAACACGAAGTCGGTGATGGCGGGCGAGTAGACGGCGCCGCCCGCGCACGGCCCCATCACCGCCGAGATCTGCGGGACGACGCCGGAGGCGAGCGTGTTGCGGAGGAAGATGTCGGCGTAGCCGGCCAGCGAGACCACGCCCTCCTGGATCCGCGCCCCTCCCGAGTCGTTGAGCCCGACGATCGGTACGCCAGCTTTCATGGCCAGGTCCATGATCTTGCAGATCTTGCGGGCGTAGGGCTCGGAGAGCGAGCCGCCGAACACGGTGAAGTCCTGCGCGAACACGAACACCGGCCGCCCGTGGATGCGCGCCGAGCCGGTCACCACGCCATCGCCCGGAATCTTCTGCTCCTCCATACCGAAGTCCTGGCACTGGTGGACCACGAACCTGTCCACCTCGGCGAAGGAGCCCTTGTCGACCAGGAGCTCGATCCGCTCCCGGGCGGTCTTCTTGCCGGCCTTGTGCTGGCGCTGGACGCGCTCGGGCCCGCCCGCCAGCTCGGCCTCTCGGTTGCGGCGGCTAAGCTCCTCGAACCGTTCCTGGAGGGACATCCGCAGCGCTCCGTGGGGGGAAAAGCAGAATGCGCGACCAGTATAGGGAGTGGACCGAGGGAAAGTCAACGAACGCGGCGCCGCGGGCCCCGCGCGCTTTTGACTTGGACCGCCGCGCTCTGCGATAATGCGCTCCCATGCCCACGCTGGCGCTGGTGCTCATCACCCTCGCGGTCGTCGCCGTGGCAGGAGCGCTGATCCCGATGCTCCTGGCTATGAAGCGGCTCGCCCAGCGGGCGGAGAGCGTCCTCGGCCTCGTGGAACAGGAGATCCGACCCATGGCGGCCGAGCTC
>JACQWB010000011.1 GCA_016209385.1 Candidatus Rokuibacteriota bacterium | reverse complement strand
TTGGGAAGTCGGTCGAGCCGGTCTCGCCCGTCACGTAGGCGTTGCCCGAGCCGTCCACAGCGATGCTATGACCTTTGTCGACGGTACCGCCGCCGAGGAAGGTCGAGTAGAGGAGGGCAGTGCCCGTGGAGTTCAACTTCGCAACGAAGGCGTCGGTGCCGCCATTGAAACTGTCGTCGAAGGCACCCGGAGTCGTCGGGAAGTCGGTCGAACCGGTCTCGCCCACCACGTAGGCGTTGCCCGAGGCGTCCACGGCGATGCCGTCGGCAAATTCGAAGCCACTGCCGCCGAGGAAGGTCGAGTAGACGAGGGCAGTGCCGGTGGAGTTCAACTTCGCGACGAAGGCGTCGGAGGAGCCGCCATTGAAACTCGGGTCGAAGGGGAGCGGTGAGGTCGTCGGGAACGTCGGGAAATTGCTCGACTGGGTCTGGCCCACCACGTAGGCGTTGCCCGAGGCGTCCACGGCGATGCCGCGCCCTTCGTCCGCGTCGCTGCCGCCGACATAAGTCGAATAGCTTAAGATCGGGTCAATCACAAGGCGTCTGGTCGCATCGTAATGGCCTACCTGAAAGCTGACCTGATGCTCGCCCTTGAGCACGTAGCCGCCTGTGATTTCCTGCCTGGTGCTACCCACCTCCTGGTAAATGACGGGTTTGCGCAGGCGAATCTCGGCGCCAGCCGCCTGCAGCACCAGGTCGCCGTGCGCATCAACTTCAAGCTTGTCGGCTCCCTCGAAGCTAAGGGTGATGGCCTTGGGGGCAGCGCCCGGGGCGACAACGAAGTCGTATTCTAACTGCCTCTGGTTGCCGTAGTAGACGAGATCCACACCAGGATAGATCTCCTCGTATTTGACTTTCGTGTAGGTGGGAATGTTTGTACGCCACCTTTTCGGGTCGTTGCCGATGAAGTAGTTAACCTTGCCGGGAAGCTGGTCCAGCCCAGTGATGGCCGGGTGCGGGTTCGCTCCGACGAGCTGCATCCGCAGGACCGCCGTATTGGACTTCTGCCGGTTATGCAGACCGAGCGTTGCTGATTTCTCTGCCCCGGGTCGAGGCTCCGGGTTGGCCAAGGAGAGGACCACCTCGGTTGGCGTCAAAAAGAGCGCATAGCCCCGGCCCCTTGCGAGGAACTTGACTCGCTCGTCCGTCAATCTCTGGTTACGCTCGAAGATGAGGGGGAACCCGCCGTAGCTTTTCACGATGTAAAGCTTCGTTGCCGTAGGGAGGCCCGAGGACGTGCCCCCGGCTGCCGCATACGCAATGCCTGTAAAGACGACGGCGGCAACGAGACAAAAGGCTAAGAAAAGCAGCCTCTACATGGCCCTACTCCTTGTGCGCCGCGTTAAACCGGCGAGGTGTTGCGAATGAACTAGCTAGAATTCCCCATATTGCTGAACCGGGATTTCCCATATCAGGGATGATCCCGGACTCCCAGCTGCTGATAGAGGGTCCCGGAAGCGCAATCGCCATTTGCCAGCCATCGGCATGGCCTACAAGGGGGCCAAGTTGTAGTGCAGACCCCCAATGCAGAGGCATAGTCTGCACCCCAGAGCGTAGATGTGATGTGGTAGGCGGCTGACGCTAGCCGGAACGGGTGCCATTGTCAAGGGAAAGGGTGAGGGAGTGTGAGGGAGTCCTGGCGCAATCTGGCGCCCCCCTGAGCTACATCTGCCGAGGAGCCCCACCCAGGTCTACCCTCCCGTTCCCCCGCGCATGAAGGCCGTTCGGGGCCCTTGCCACTCACGTCCCGAAGGCGGCTCGTCGCGGCCCCTCACCGCAGGCCGCCCAGATTCCATTTAGAATTAGAGCCTTCAAGGAGGCGTCTACAGCAGGATTCGCTGGGAAAGAGAAGCTGCATCTTGCCCCGGCCCCGGGATGAGCTCCGCCTGCAAAAGAGGGGGGCTAGACGAGGTGAGCCGGAATATTATGGGAAAATAAATGGTTAGGCCGCCACCGGGGGCTTCACCCGCAGCCTAGGCATTTCGGCCCCTTTCTGAAACCAGTCCTCACGGATAGTCGCGTCGCGTCTTGATCGCCGGCGGAGCCAACGGAGGTGAGTTCGAAAGCCGTACCATCGGGCTACGTTCCTGCGGGGAGAGCGCCGGGAAGCAGCCTGAGCCCCGAGGTCAGGGGTGACCCCACCAGATCCAGCCCCCCTCCATCCAGACCGGGCGGCAGTTCCACCGACCCCCGACCCAGATCCACTCGCACCCCCAGCGGCCCGGCAGGAAGACCCACCCCCGATGGAAGACCGGCCGGTCGGGATGGAAGAACCCGGGGTGACGGAAGCCGTCATGGGGAAACCGGGGAAAGGCTGGACCGGCGCGAAATCCCTGGGACGGCTTCCCGTGAGTGAACCGGTGCTGGGGGACCAGCGGGTCCGCCGCGATGGGCGCAGAGCTGCCGGGCAGGGTAAAGCCCGGGATCGCGGCCAGCCCATGGCCCTGGGCTCCGACCCGGCCTGGCCACACCAGAACCATACTCAGGGCCACTCCCAACGCGACCGCGATACCCACCCGCCCAGTCCCCGGCACCCCCAGGGCCGCCGGTCCGCGTCTCATACCTTCTTCGATGGCGTCCATCATCATCTCCCCCCCCGCGCGTCCCCCTCACGGCTCGTTCCGACCGAGAGGACCGGCCGGCGGGCCGAGGTACCGGTCCTGGAAGTACCGGTAGTAGGCTGGATCAGCGGCCAGCGAGCTGCTGTAGAGGTGGCGGTAGTAGGGGTAGTAGGCCGGGTCGTGTGCCAGGGAGCTGCCGTAGCGCGGACTGTAGTAGCGATAGAACTCCGGG
>JACQWB010000010.1 GCA_016209385.1 Candidatus Rokuibacteriota bacterium | reverse complement strand
GCGTTTCTCTGAACAGGACCTCCGTCGTCGCGGGGACGTGGCACTGACGGCAGCTCACGAGCTCCGGGTGCGGAGTCACCGGAGCAAAGGTCTTGAACTCGGACGCAAAACCCCCCGTCTCATGGCAGGCGAGACACGACGTCCCGCCCCGGTCCATGTCCGCTTTGACCGTGTGCGGAATAACTGGAGGCGCGCCGAGATAGGCTCTCCGCCGGTAGAAGCTGGCGAGGTTGCGGCTCCGATCCGAGGATGCCGGCTGCGCCGCAATGCTCAGGGCGTTCCGCGAGAACCGAAAGACTCCCGCCTCCTGAGCGATATCGCGATCCGCCACCTCGGCCCGGGCCGCCTCCCGGATCGTCCGTTCGCCCAACCTCCCCTCGCGAACGCTTTCCCCGATCACGTAGATCGCCGCGCCAATCAGGATGGCGCAGATGCCGATGAACGCCGCTCGGGTTCCCGTGCGGGCTCCGAGCGTCATGCCTTCTCCACGCGCACAGCGCACTTCTTGTAGTCGGGCTGCGCTGAGATCGGGCAATAGGCGTCCAGGGTCAACTCGTTGATGAGATAGTGCTCGTCGAAGAAGGGCACGAACACCTGTCCTCTGGGCGGACGACCTCGCTGATCGATGGCGGCGGGCAGGACGAGCGCTCCCCGTTTGCTGGTGAGCCTCACCAGGTCGCCGTTGCGGATGTTCAGCTTGTCCGCGTCAGCAGGATGAAGCTCCACATAGGCGCGAGGCACGGCTTGATGCAGGATCGGGATTCGGCGGGTCAGCGATCCGGTGTGCCAGTGCTCCAGCACCCGGCCGGTGTTCAGCCAGAACGGATATTCGCGATCGGGAGCCTCCGGTGGAGGCTCGTACGGGCGGAGCCAGATCCACGCCTGTCCCCCGGGCTTCCCGTAGAAGTCGAACCCGTCCCTCTTGGCGTCTGGGTCGTACCCCTTCGTGGCAGGATCGTACCTCGTGTTGTAGCGCCAGTTGGTCTCCTTGCCGTTCACGTACGGCCACTTGATTCCCGGCCGCCGCCGCAGCTCGTCGTACGGCGCCATCTCGTGCTGGGGCCCCGCGTGGAACCGGCGATATTCGTTCCAGACTTCTCGGACATAATTGGTTTCGCCCCATGGGAAGAGGTTCCCGAGCCCCAGGCGACGGGCGACCTCGATCAATTGCCAGCCGTCGCTCATCGCCTCGCCCGGAGGATCGGTCAGCTTGTCCCAATGCTGAGTGCGCCGCTCCGAGTTGCCGAACATCCCTTCCCGCTCGATCCACATGGCGGAAGGCAGAACCACGTCGGCGATCTCTGCGGTCGGCGTGGGGTACACGTCGGACACCACCACGAACCGCCCCTCTTTCCTGGCTCCGTCCCGATAGCGCCGGAGCTTGGGCATTGTGACCATCGGGTTGGTCACTTGGATCCAGACGAAGCGAATGTCCCCGCGATCCAGAGCGCGGAACATGGACACGGTATGGTGCGTGGGCTTGGCGGGGATACGCTCGACGGGAACCTGCCAGATCCTGGCCGCCAGCTCGCGGTCCTTTTCGTTTGTCACGACGCCCTTCGGCAGCTTGTGGGTGAGCGTCCCCACTTCCCGCACCGTGCCGCAGGCGCTCGGTTGCCCCGTCAGGGAGAACGGGCTGTTGCCGGGCGTGGAGATCTTCCCGACGAGGAGATGGATGTTGTACACGAGGTTGTTGATCCAGGTCCCCCGGGTGTGCTGGTTGAAACCCATGCACCAGAAACTCGTGACCCTGCGCCCGGGATCGCCGTACAAGGACGCGAGGTAACGGATGTCGGCAGCGGCGACTCCCGAGAGCTTTTCCACCTTCTCCGGCGAGTAGTCGTTGAGGAACCTCCGGAACTCCTCCAGGCTGCTATCCTGCGGCTCATCCTCGAACCGGAAGTCGTCTTCCAGTCCGTAGCCGATGTTAGTCTTGCCCTTCTTGAAGCTGCAGTGCTTCGTGACAAACTCGCGATTCATCCAGCCATTGTGGATGATCTCGTAGCAGATGGCGTTGGCGATGGCGACATCGGTCTGCGGCGCGAAGATGAACGACCTGTCGGCCGCGTAGCTCGTGCGGGTGGTCCGCGTGGCCAAGTCGATAATTTTCACGCGCGGGTTCCTGAGGCGGCGATCCAGCAGGCGGGAGAACAACACGGGATGCATCTCGGCCATGTTGTTGCCCCACAGAACGAACACGTCGGCGTGGTCGATGTCGTCGTAACAGCCCATAGGTTCGTCCAGCCCGAACGACGTCGTGAAGCCGGTCACCGCACTCGCCATGCAGAGACGGGCGTTGGCCTCGAGATTGTTGGTGCCGATGCCGCCTTTCATGAACTTGGAGGCGATATAGCCGTCGGGAATCGTCCACTGGCCAGACCCGTACAGCGCGACGGCATCTTTCCCGTGCCGGTCGATCGTTTCCTTCAGCTTCCCCGCGACCAAGTCCAGCGCGTCCTTCATGGGGACTTCCACGAGCTTCCCGTTCTGGCGGACCAGGGCTCTCGTGATGCGATCCTTCCCGTACAGGGCCTGGACGGCGTGATAGCCCTTCACGCAGCAGAGCCCTTTATTGACAGGACTCGCAAGGTCTCCCTTGACGGCGACCGCTCTTCCCCGAGCGATGCCGACCAGCAGGCCGCAGCCCACTCCGCAGAAGCGGCAGGGAGCCTTCTGCCACACGACGTCCCGCGGCAGGGCGCCGGAAGGTTTCCAGCCGGCGGAGACGACGCCGGGAAGCAGACCCTGCGCCGCGGCGATCGCGGCGGCCGCCCCCATCCCTTTGAGAACATCTCTTCTCCCCATAGCCTTCATGGGATCCCCCCGCCGCGTGTGCGATCTAAACAGGACCGGCCGGATGCTCCCTTTGCGGGCACGCGCCGACCGGGCGGTAGTGGGCCCCACCTAGCCCGCGTCAGGGTTTTTACGGATGTCACGCGCTCACCTCAAACCGAAACTCTAGACTTCTACTTGCCTCGGCTACCTGATGCAGACCTTGATCAACGACCAGCTCGTGCGGGTCCAGCCTCGGTCGACTCAGAAGCGGAGTCGCAGGCCGCCGTGCACCAGGCGGGGTGTGCCGATGGTCACCACGCCTTCGGTGGTCTTGCCGACCTCGTAGGTCCGGTCGAAGAGGTTCTCGACGGCCAGGAACACCTCTCCCCACTTGGAGAGCGCGCGGGAGAGTGTCACGTCCAGCACGAAGAAGTCCCCGAGCCTGAGGCTGTTGTCGTCGTCCTCGAACTGGTCCGAGACATAGCGCCCCTGAACGGACACGTTCAGCAGCGCCGGGTTCGCGTAGCGGGCGCCGAGGGTCAGCTGGTGGCGGGGGACCTGGGCGATCCGTTTGCCCTCGAGGCTCCGCCGGCTTGGGGCCTCGAGGACCTCGGCGTCGGCGAACAGGTACGTCGCCAGCAGCTCCCAGTCCGCCGCGGGACGATAGGTGACTTCGGGCTCGACGCCGCGGATCCGGGTCCGGTCCAGGTTCTGGCGCTGGCGGCAGGTCGTGCCGGAGGGGCAGTCCGGAAGGCGTCGCGCCGCGGGCAGCGTGACGTTGGCGATGGAATCCTCCACCTCGTTCCAGAAGCCGGTGAGGCGGGCCGACAGCTGACGCCCGAAGCCGTGCTCGATGCCCATCTCCCCTCCGGTGAGCCGCTCGGGATCGAGCTTGGCGTTCGCCGCCGTCACGTCGTTCCGGACCCGGAAGACCCGGAAAAGCTCGTTGATCGTCGGGGCCCTGAAGGCCTGATAGACGGAGGTCCGAAGCGTCGTCGCTTGAGTCGGGTGAAAGAGCAGCGCCACCCTCGGGCTGACCGCCACTTTGTCCCGGTCGGCAAAGCGCTGGGCCGCGGGGATGCCCCGAGGGGGCGGACGATCGGTGCGAAAGCCCTCGAAGCTCCTCCAGTAATCGACCCGCGCCCCCAGCGCCAGCTCCCACCGAGCAGAGAGCGACACGATGTCCTGGCCGTAGAGGCCCGCCAGAAACTGCTCGCCTCCCGCGACACGACGCCTGACGAAGTTGCCGCCGACGAACACGTCCTCGTCCGTCTCGCCGTCGATCCACCTGAGATCGGCGCCCCCCGTCAGGTGGTGCGGACCCGCGCGGCGGGTCCACTGGAGGGATCCTCCGAGGGCGGTGGAAGGAACCTCCTGGGCAAGCGCGAGGGTCTCGGAGTTCCGGTCGAGGGCCTGCGAGGAGAAGGTGCTCTCGAAGGTCTGGAGGTGGGAGAAGATCAGCAGGGACCAGTCGCTCCCGTCCGCAGTTCGAAGCTGCGCGCCGCCGGCGACGTAGCCCGAGTCGGTGGAGTTTTCCTGGAGCGGCGTCCCGTTCCCGCGCTGCTCGGTGAAGAGGTTTCCCGCGAGAAAGAGGCTGGCTTCGGGGCTGAGCCGATACTCGAGCCGTCCGTTGAAGACCTGGTGGGTCGAGTCGGCATCGACATCGATGGCCCCGCGCTGGCTCTCCTTCACGACCTTGAAGCCGCCGGTCTCGAAGAATCTCCCCTCCAGGCTGATCCCGGCAGGACCCCACAGGTCGCTCAGCACGAGATCGAGGCTCGTCGTCCCGCGATTCCCGTAGCTCCCCTCGAAGAGGGCGGCCTGCTTCTCGGGGCGCCGGGTGACGATGTGGATCACCCCGCCGAGAGCGTAGTTGCCCCACACGCTCGATGCGCCTCCCCTGACCACCTCGATCCGCTCGATGCCGAGGCGGGGCAGCCGGTTCCAGTAGACCCACCCGCCGAAGGGATCGTTGAGGGGCACGCCATCGACGAGGACGAGGGCGCGGCTGGCGCCGCTCGGGCCGATCCCGCGCAGCGACACCCCCTGTGTCGTCGGGTGGGTCACCAGGCTCGACGAGCGTCGGAACAGGCTGAAGCCGGGGACCTGCCGGAGCAGGTCATCCACCGTCTGGGCCGCGGAAGCGCGGATCTCCTTCTCCGTCAGGACCGTGACGCTGGCCGGAACCTCGCTGAGCCGCTGCTCCACTCGGCCTGCGGTCACCACCACGGGCTCGAGTTGGACCGGCTGCTCGGCGGGCGGTTGAGCCCAGGGCGTCGGCACCGAGCCGAGCCAGATGAAGAAGGCGAGCGAAAGCAGGGTTCGCTTCACTTGGGTACGGTCAGTTCGAACTTCACCGGGATCTCGACCCAGGCCCCCACCGCCTTCGGCCCCCGCATCGCCGGCAGAAACGTCCAGCCCCGGGCTGCCATGACCGCAGCCTCGTCCAGCGCCGAATCCCCCGACGACCGCTTCACCTTGACCTCGCCGGTCCGGCCATCGGCGAGGACCTTCACCAGGAGGACCACGGTCCCCTCAAATCCCTGGCGCCGGGACACCTCGGGGTAGGCGGGGCGCGTCAGCTGCTGGTAGCGGGGCGGCCGAACCGGGTGCGGGGCGGTCACCACCACCTCGGGGAGGGAAACGGCTTCCTCGGCCGACGCCGAAGCCAGCCAAGCGACCATCCCGATCAGCAGCGGGAGAGTCACCGGTCCGCTCATTCCAGACGAAACCTCACGGGGAGGCTCACCCGGACCGCCACGGGACGGCCTCCTCGCCGGGCCGGCTCGAAGCGCCAGCGCTGCACCGCGTCCACAGCGGCCTGGTCGAGGCCGGGGTGACCGGCCGACCGGGCGACGATCACCTCGCCGACGCTGCCGTCCTCCAGGACCCGGATCCTGAGCGAGGTGGTCCCCTCGGCTCCCGAGAGCCGCGCCCCCTCGGGGTACGCGGGAAGCAGCTGGTAACCGCCACCTGGAAGCGTCGACGGCCCCGCGGCGGCGCCAACGGAAGCGCCTGCGTTGACGAGCTCGCCGCTCCGTCCGGCAACTCCGGGCCCGGGGCTCGGCTCGACGTCGTTGGAGCCCGCGCGCAACGAAACGGGGGCCGCAGGTTCCGGCGCAGGTCCGCGCGTGGCCTGAGCCGGTGGCGGCTGCGCCGGTAGCGAGACCGAGGAGGGCACCGCAGCCGGGCGAGGTTCGGCGGCGCGAAGCCCCGACGCGCCGCCGCGCGAGCCCTGCGGAACGCGCGAAGCACCCGACTCCGGCCTCGACTCCCCCGCCGGGAAGACCTCGACGATCCCGGCCGACAGGTGGCGCCCGCCGGCGTACAGCGACCAGACAAAGAGCGCGAGCCCCCCGTGGAGCAGACACGAGAGCAGGAGACCGAGGGGAAGCGTCCCCCGAGCCATTTCTGCCCCTCCGGCGATCAACAACCCAACCCGCCCGACGCGAGGCGCAACCCGCCAGCGACCTGGCACCGGGAGGCGGTAACGGTCAGTCGCGCTCCATGGACCCCGCCAGCAGCTCGCGGGCGATGATGACGCGCATGATCTGGTTCGTCCCCTCGTAGATCTGGGTGATCTTGGCGTCGCGCATCAGGCGTTCGACCGGGTAGTCCTTGAGAAAGCCGTAGCCGCCGAAGACCTGCACGGCGTCGGTGGTGACCCGCATGGCGACGTCAGAGGCGAAGCACTTCGCTATCGCCGAGAGCACGGGTGAAGGCCGCCCGGCGTCGTAATCGGCGCTGGCCCGATAGGTGAGCGCCCGGGCTGCCTCCACCCGGATCGCCATGTCGGCCAGCAGGAACCGGAGTCCCTGGAAATCGGCGACCGGGCGGCCGAACTGCCGCCGCTCGAGGGCGTAGCTCCGCGCCGCGTCCAGGGCCGCCTGCGCGAGCCCCACAGCCTGGGCGGCGATGGTGGGACGCGAGGCCGCGAACGTGGCGTTCAGGAGCGGGAACCCCTCCCCCTCGGCGCCGATCCGCGCCGACCCCGGAATCCGCACCCCGTCGAAGAAGAGGTCGGTGGTGGGCGAGGCCCGGAGCCCCATCTTGTTCTCGCGCTTGCCGGCACCGAGACCCGGCACGCCCGCCGGCACCACGAACAGGGAAATCCCCTCGCGGCCCGCCCCGGTGCGAGCGAAGACCAGGTAGTAGTCCGCGATGTCCCCGTTGGTGATGAACCGCTTCTGTCCGCTGAGGACGTACCCGCCATTCTCGCGATCGGCCCGGGTCGCCAGCGCCGCGGCATCCGAGCCCGCCTGGGGCTCGGTGAGGCAGAAGGCGAAGAGCGCCCCGCGGCTCACCACCTCACCGAAGTAGCGGGCCCGCTGCTCGGGTGTCGCTGCCAGCAGGAGCGGCCGAAGCGCGGTGGCCTGGGCCTGGACGAGGACGGCCAGCGAGGCGTCCACCTGGGCGATCGCCTCGATGACCCGGCAGCAGTCGCTGAGCGGCAGCGCGAGGCCGCCGTACGCCTCGGGAACCACGAGCGCGAAGAGGCCGAGCTGAGCGAAGAGCTGACGGACCGCGGGCGGCAGCTCCTGCCGTTCGTCCATCTCGCCGAGGAGCGGGACGACCTGCTCCTGGAGGGCCCGGCGCAGGGGGGGAAGGAGCGCGTCTACCATGCCATCACCTGGCCGCCATCCAGGCAGATCACCTGCCCGGTCATGAACGCCGAGGCGTCCGAGGCGAGGTAGACCACGAGCGGCCCGACCTCCTCGGCCTCGCCGACACGCCCGAGCGGGATCCGCGACAGGATGCGGGCACGCGTCTCGGGGTCCGCGAGCGCAGCCCGGTTGAAGTCGGTGCGGACATAGCCGGGGGCGATGCAGTTCACGGTGATGCCGTAGCGCGCCCACTCGTAGGCGAGCGAGCGCGTGAGGGCGTGGAGGCCGGCCTTCGCTGCCGCGTAGGCGGCAAAACCGCGGGTCCCCAGCTCCGCGAAGATCGAGCCGATGTTGATGATGCGTCCCGACCGCTGCTGGATCATTTGCCGCCCGGCCGCCTGGGCGCAGAGAAAGGCACCCGTGAGATCGACGTCCACGAGCGCCCGCCACTCGCCGGCGCTCACCTTCTCGGCGGCCTTGCCGAAGACCGTGCCCGCGTTGTTGATGAGGACGTCGAGCCTGCCGAACTGCGCAACGGTTTGCCCCACCATTCGGTCCACTTCCTCAGCGCTCGTGACGTCACCGGTGACCGTGACCGCGCGCCGCCCCAGGGCCTCCACCGCCGTGGCGGTCTCGCCAAGGGGCGCGGTGCTCCGCCCCGCGCAGACGACGTCGGCCCCGCCTCGGCGAGGGCGAGGGCGATGGCGCGGCCGATCCCCCGGCTCGCCCCAGTGACCAGGGCAGCCTTGCCAGTCAGGTCCCACCACGCCTTCACAGCTTGAAGAGCTGGACCGCGTTGTCGCGGAGGAGCTTCCGCTTGGCTTCGGCCTTGAGCCCGAGCTGCTCCACCTGCTCCAGGCTCTCCTTCCACGGGAGCCCGTTGGTCCCCCAGAGGCATCGGTCCTGCCCCATGCGGCTGCCGATGAACTGGACGATCTCCGGCTTGAGGTATTTCGGCATCCACGCGTCCACGCCGAACCAGACGTTGTCCCACTTGTAGCAGACCGAGAGCAGCTCCTCGACCCAGGGCCAGCCGGTGTGGGCCCCGATCAGCTTGAGCTCGGGGAAGTCGCAGGCGATCCGGTCCAGGTAGATCGGCCGGGCGTGCTCGCTCGGCATGGATTCCAGCACGTGCCCTACCTGCAACGACACCGGCACGTCCAGCTCGACGCACTTCGCGTAGAGCGGGTACATCTTCCGGTCGTGGAGCGGGATGTCGAAGCCGTAGATGTGGATGTAGACCCCCTTGAAGCCGTGCTCCTTCACCGCCAGCTCGATCTCGGCGAGGCTCTCCTTGATCCTGAACGGGTTGTATCCGGCGAGCCCGGCGAAGCGGTCCGGATACCGCCGCGTGTACTGGGTCACCTCCTCGAGGGACGTGTCCATGTACATCCACTTGTTCCAGTTCGACCACATCTTCGTCTGCGTGATGAACTCGCGCTCGTCGTTGGCCTCGTCCTTCTTCCGG
>JACQWB010000009.1 GCA_016209385.1 Candidatus Rokuibacteriota bacterium | reverse complement strand
TGCCCTGAACTCCGCCCGACACCCTTCGCTCCGGCGCGCTGACGGCCGGCATCGCTCAGACCCCCTGGACCTTGAGGGCCCGGGCGATCTGCTCCAGGAGCTGGATCATCCGGTCGAGCTTGGCCCCGAGCCACCAGGTGAGCCACCAGACGAGGTAGAGGGAGATGGCGCCCGGGATCCCGATCAGGCCCAGGAACCTGACCCAGCCGTTGAGCGTCACAGTGACCTCGTCCTTCCGCGTGGCGTCGTCCTTCTTCAGCATCGCCCGTTCTCCGGCAGCGCCCGCTTGAGGGCACACTTGAGGGCCATCAGGCTCGGCCGCGAGAGGCGAATGTCCACGCGCTCGATCGTCCTGACGAGGGAGAGCGTGAACGTCCCGTCCGGGGCCTCCACCACGACGGGCTCGGCCAGGCCGTGGGCGAAGTCGAGCTCGATCCGCATGCTCATGGCCCACCCCGCGCGCGCCGGAGCTCGCCGAGCTGGCCGCCCGTCAGGGTCAGCTCCATGGCCCGGGCCTTATCGAGGAGCGCCTTGCCCTTCCGCTTCCAGGGCTCGCCCCGGGCATGGTGCGTCTCGTAGCGGGCCAGGATCTTCTGGGCCCGGGCTTCGAGTCGGAGGATCTTCCCGACCTTCCGCGACCTGACCTCAGCCACTGGAGCACTCCAGCACGCCATCGACAGCGTCAGCTTCATGCGTCACCATCCCGTCGAGGACCCGGAAGCCCGCGCCTTCGATCCGCCGCTTGACCTCGGCCAGGCGCTCGGTGCCGCGCTGGCGAAGGGCGGCGGGGAGGGTGAGGCCGCTCTCGGTGACCTCCCCCATGCCCCGCCCGACGAGGAGCCGCCACTCGTCCCAGCACCGCGGGTCCGTGCGCGCGGTCACCACGATCCGGCTCGTGTAGTAGGGGATCCCCGTGCTCCTGCCGCTCTCCGTCCGGATCAAGGGCGCCACGCGTACCGCCTCCAACTTCCCCTCCCTCAGCTCCGCCAGCATGGCCGCGAGCGACCTGAAGAGGACCTTCACCGCCTCCGCCCTCCTTTCGCCCGCCGGCCAGGGCAGATCAGATTCTCGTGAGGGCGCTGCGCCCGGCGCCGGTCGAGCCAGCAGTGGATCTCATGCCGGTCGTACCGGATCGCGCTCCGCGAGACCCGGAAGGCCGGCAGCCCCCGCCGCCTCCGCCAGCGGTGCACCGTCTTGGGCACCACGCAGAGGAAGCGGGCCACGGCCCGCGTGGTCATGAGGCACTCGGTCGTCACGGGTCTGTCCATCGGTTCCTCCTCTGGCGCGATCGTTGAGCGGGCGAGCTTGCCGGTCTTTTCGCGCCGTCGCCTCGTATTGCAAAGCTCCGTGCCAACACACCCCGAGCGGAGAGAAACCCTTGATTCGTAGGCTGTTAGAGTGAGGGTGGGTACTTAGATGAGCGCGCCAGACAGGCCCGACGTCCGCTTTATGACCGCTTTCTCAGGGGCGATGACCGCTTTCTCAGGGGCGATGACCGCTTTCCGGGGGTTGATGGCCGCTTTCTTCGGAGTCCATGACCGCTTTTCGCGAATACTGACCGTGTTTCGCGTGGTTGGAGGGAGGCTTCGTGACCGCTGTCTCCGGGTTAGGCCAGTCCTGGTGGTAAAAGTCACGGTGGCCCGCTTCCGCGGGGCGTCGATGTGCCCTGTCGCCTTCCGTCCAAAAGCGCGACATTGACAGCCCCCTCGACCGCGCCTAGACTCTCGCCAGGTTCCACAGGCTGAACGCCCGGCCCTTGGGAGGCAGCCATGCCCCTGGGCCGTGCCCTCATCGCCACCCTCGTCCTCGGCATCCTCCTAGCGCCGCTCGCCGCCGACGCGCAGCAGGCCAAGGTTCCACGGATCGGGGTGCTGGCTGGGGCGTCTGCATCCGCACACGCCCCCTGGTTGGCAGTCTTCGGTCAAGGCCTCCGCGAGCTGGGATGGATTGAGGGCCAGAACATCGTGGTAGAGACGCGATATGCGGAGGGAAGATACGAAAAGCTCCCCGAGCTGGCTGCCGAGCTGGTCCGGAGCAAGGTGGACGTCATCGTGGCGCTCACCCCTTTCCGGGGGGGTTGATACCGCTTCCTCTGCAGTCCCATGACCGCTTTTCCCAAACAATCACTGCCTTTCGCGGGGTTGCAGACCGGCTTCATGACCGCTTTTGGGTGCGGTTCTCGAGGACGCCGGCGTGGACCGCATGGGAAAATGTGTTATGGTTTTCCCAGCGCTGCGCGCAGACCGGGCTGAGGGGGATCAGTCATGGCACGGGTGGTCCGCGGGACCGTCAAAGGGCAAATCGTAGTCCTCGAGGAAGGGGCGCGTCTTCCGGACGGCGCCACGGTGACGGTGCGGCTCTCCTCCAAGGAGTCCTGGTTGAAGCATGCCGGCGTGTGGGCGGACTGGAGGGAGCTTGACGAGGTGCTGCGAGAGATCTACGGCACGCGAACGATCAAGCCCGAGGAACCTCCCGTGTGAGGTACCTCTTCGATACCGATCACGCCGTCGCGCTGCTCCGCAATCATCCCACCGTCCGATCCCGTGTCGAGGGTCTCTCGGACGACGCCGAGCTTTACACCAGCGTGATCACCGCGGCGGAACTGTTCTACGGGGCCTATGGGGCGAAAGACTCGGTCCATCGGGTGGAGGAGGTCAGGCGTTTCCTGGCCGATGTCGAGGTGCTTGGGCTTGACCTCGAAGGGAGCGAAATCTACGGAAGGCTGAAGGCTCGGTTGAGAGCCCAGGGCCAGCTGATCGCAGACAACGATCTCTACATCGCGAGCATCGCGTTGAGACACGAGCTGGTCCTGCTGACCGGGAATACGCGACACTACGAGCGCCTTCCTGGTCTCCGGCTGGAGAGCTGGTTGACCTCTGGCGCTCGATAACCTCATCGCCGGTTGGCCTCGTTCTTCGTCCACCGGCGCGCCGAGGTGTGAGGGTCGTGAGGCGTCCCCCCGGTTCGTTCCGACTTCGGCGAAGTCCATGGACCGCCCCGTTGAGGTGATCGCCTACTCAGGCGGGCGAGGAGAGGAGCGGCCCACAGCCGTGCGGCTGGGTGCCCGGCGCATGCGGGTGGTGGCGTGGCTCGGACGGTGGGTCGAAACGGGCATGCAACCTGGCACCGGGATCCGGCGTTGGTCCAGGGTTCAGCTCGAGGACGGCCAGGTCATGACCGTCTACTACGACCAAGCCCTTGAGAGGTGGTTCTGCCGGGAGGATCCGCGGGTTCGTCGCGCGGGCGAGCAGGAGGAGCCCCGCCCGCCCCCGGTGCGTTTCAGGAAGCCAGCCCGGATCAGGGCGACCAGATCCCGCTGGGCTGTGCTCCTGGAGATCCCAAAGCGGGTGATGAGATCCGCGCGGCGGACCGATCCGTGTTCAGCGGCGATCTTGAGAGCTTCCCGCCGGCGTAGCATGAGCCCGCGTGCGTCATTTCGCAGTTCCCTCCGGGTCCCGCCATGATTCCGGTCTTCCCACCCCGCGGGCAGCCCGAGGTGTTCAGGCTGGATCCAGGCGCCGTCGGCGAAGATGACGCCTCGCCGAAGCGTCTTCTCGAGTTCCCTCACGTTCCCGGGCCAGGGGTAGGCCTGGAGGAGGCGGGCCGCCTGGGGTGTCACGCCTTGAGCCGTCACGCCGTATCGCTGGGCGTAGTACGCGAGGACGTGTTCAATCAGGAGCGGGATGTCCTCCCGGCGCTCTCGTAACGGCGGCACTTCCAGGACTACCTCGCTCAGCCGGTCGTAGAGGTCGGGCCGGAACTCCTTCTTGCAGATCGCCGCCTCCAGGTCCTTGTTGGTGGCCGCGATCAGGCGCACGTCCACCCGGAAGGTCTCGGTGGAGCCGAGCGACCTGACCTCGCCCTGGTCGAGGAATCGGAGGAGCATCGCCTGGGCCTCCGGCGAGAGGTCGCCGACCTCGTCGAGAAAGAGCGTCCCGCCGTCAGCAGCGGCGAGGAGCCCGACTTTCCGCCAAAGCGCCCCTGTGAAGGCGCCGCGCTCGTGGCCGAAGAGTTCGCTCGCCAGCAGCTCGCCCGGCAGCGCCGCGCAGTTCACCTTCACAGACGGTCGCCCCTGCCGTCGGCTTTCCTCCTGAATGGCATCCGCCACCAGCTCTTTCCCCGTCCCGCGCTCTCCCCGGATCAGCACCGTGGCGTCGGTGGGGGCGACGAGCTGAATCTCCCAGCGGAGCTTCTGGATCGGTGGGCTCCGGCCGATGAGGCGCCGGGCCGCCAGGCTCGCCCGCGCCCCTCGGCCGTAAGCGCCGGTCATCCTCGCGCCTCCGGCCGAGCTGCTCGCGAGAGCGGCCCCATGCCCGGCGACTCAGAGGACCATCCGTTCCTTCAACGCGCGCGCCCGGTC
>JACQWB010000008.1 GCA_016209385.1 Candidatus Rokuibacteriota bacterium | reverse complement strand
GTCCCGAGGCAGAAGCGGCGGCGCTCAGGCTCCGCGTGCGGGGGCGATCCGCCCTCAGAGCTGGCGAATCCAATCGATACACTCCCTGCAGCGCTTCCCCCCGCAGAAGATCAGGTCCCACAGAACAAACAAGCCCATCACTCCTGCGCTGAGAAGTATCCACGCCAGCCAACTACTCATCGTACTGACCCTCCCCGCCGGTCACCCTACCGGCCTCAGCGGCGGAGGCGCCCGTGACTTGCCGATCCGTGATGCATTTCACTGCTCCTGCCACCTCTCACACAACTCCGCCCTTATCAGGGCAACAGCTTCGGGGCGGGGCATATTCCTGACTGATCAGGGGAACCCTGCCGGGATGGTCGCCCCTTCCCTTTTTTTGCCCGCTCGACGCCTCGCGCAGCGGGCGCGTCAATTCTCGCGAAACAGTCGTTGCATTCTCAGGGAAGGCAATCGCCCCAGGTTGCCGTAGGCAGACCACTCGGTGGGATTCCGAGGATTCTTCCCTCGCCTAGCCTGTTAGATCCGGAAGAATACTCCGAATGCCTCGAGGAATGAAGAGGAATTGCCGGAAATCGGCGATTGTTCTCGGTCTGATCCAGAAACTACGGCCCCCACATGGCCTAAAAAAAGAGCGGGGTGGCCGTGAGACCACCCCGCTGCCGGAAGCACGCGCAGGCTTAGCCGCCCACGGAAGCCCCGAGCCTGCCCCAGCTGCTGTTGACCTCCGCGAAGAGCGGCGTCACACGGGGCGCCTGGATCTCGTCCGGGCTCGCGGGAGCCTGAATCTCATCCTGCCTCACGGGAGCCTGGATCTCGTCTCGGGTGTCCAGCGCCGCAAAGGCCGGCGCGGCAAACAACAGCACCGCCAGCACCATCGAAAGCACTCGAGTCATCATTCGCTTCCCCTCCTTTCTGTCGTCATCTGACTGCACTCACTAGATTAGATGCACCAGACGCGGCGTGAGATTCTCGAGCAGCGTCCGGCTCACGCCCGATGTTCAGAGCGTTCGGGCATTCTGCCGAAGCATCGAGCGTGAGCAGTATTCCGGTCGGTTCACAGTAATTAGCGGGGCAGCGCCCTCAGAAGATTTTGCTGCTGGATGCCGTTCGTGACGTCGTAGTCCAGGTGGGAACGGCGCGACCGACCGCCGGTCACGTCGCGCCCGATATCTTTCTGGGCTCGCGCTGCCTCCAAGTCGGCCATAACCTGTTCGGCATCTTCCGCGGCCACTTCCGGCGAGGGGAGCGGACGGACGATCGGGCGCGTGCCCTTCCGCACCGGGATATCGCTCTGTTTGATCTCTAGCCGGATTTCACCTTTCTGCGGCTCCGACGCGTCCTGAGCCACGGCTGCCACCGGGAGCATCACGAGCGAAATGAAGAGACTCACCAGGATTCGGCGAAACCATGTCGATTGCGTCCCCTTTCGCAAAATCATTTTTCATTCGCTCCCGCCCTGTCTCCTTCTTTCAGGGCTTCCCGCCCCGAGTCCAGCGTGTGGCGAATCCCCCAGCGGAGGATCCAGCTCCGCTTGGCTCCTTCCAGGAGCGCCGTGAGATCCTCGTAGACCGTCGGGTCGACGAGAAATGCTCCCAGGGTCCCGTCACCCCTGGCGATCTTCGCGCTGATCTCTTTGAGGTGCCGGGAGGCGTCCGTCAGATTCTCCACGAGCTGTCTGGATTCTGGATCAAAAAGAAGGGCCGGGATCGCGCCATCGCCTTCCCGGATCGCCTGGAGCAGGGAATGGAATTCCTCGAACGTCTGCGAGGCTTTCTCGAGGATCTTGCCACCTTCCGGGTCATAGATCAGGGCATGGGCCAGGCCCTGACCTTCCTTCACCTCGTGGGACAGGGCCGCTAACGCCTCGGCGCTGCGACCGAGGTCCTGCACGAATCGCCGGCTGGCCGGATCCTGAGTCAGCCAGGAGAACGCCCCATCCCCGCGATCGAGCGAGGCGGCAACGGATCGCACGGAGCTGAGCGTGTCGGCGATCAGCCGCTTGCTTTGCGGATCGTTGACGAGCCAAGGCAGGGCGCCTTCCCCGCGCTCCAGCGAGGAGGCAGCAGCGCGGATCGAGCCCATCGTTTCGGTGACCAGCCGCTTGCTTTGGGGATCGTTGACGAGCCAAGGCAGGGCGCCTTCCCCGCGCTCCAGCGAGGAGGCAGCGGCGCGGATCGAGCCCATCGTTTCGGTGACCAGCCGCTTGCTTTGCGGATCGTTGACGAGCCAGGGCAGGGCGCCTTCCCCGCGCTCCAGCCAGGTGGCAACGGCCCGGACGGAGCCGAGCGTGTCGGTGACCAGCCGCTTGCTTTCGGGATCGTTGACCAACCAGGGCAGCGCCCCAGCTCCCCGCTCCAGCGAGGCGGCGAGCCGCTCCGCATGTCCCAGGAGCCGCTGCCCCTGGCCGATGAGCGCGCGGAAGTCGGCCGACTCCTCGACCCTGAGGGTGGCCCCGTCGGGAAGGCGGGGTTCCCGGGGGTTCCCCACGCTGATTTCGATGAACTTGTCCCCCATGACCCCCATGGTCTCCAGCCGGGCGACCGAGTCCGGACGGATGTTCTCGATGGCGCTCCCCGCCACGTGGAGTTCCACGAGGACCTTCTGCTCGGGGGGACTGGGCAACTGGATCCGCGTCACCCGGCCGACCACCACCCCGGCCACGCGGACCGTCGCCCCCTCGTGCAGGCCGGCCACGTTGGTGAAGAACGCCTTCAGCGGATGCTGCGCGGCAAAGTATCTCCCCCGCTGCCCCAGAAAGAAGATCGACAGGGCAAAGAGGAGGAGTCCCGCAAACACAAAGAACCCCACCGCGATCTTGACGCCGGGCCGCGATTCCATGGAGACCTCCCTTGCTCCTCCGCAAAGTCGTTCCTTAGTTGAACGCGCCCTCCAGGAACTTCTGCACCTCAGGTCTCGACGAATTTCGGAATGCCTCCGGGGGGGCGACCTCGATAACCTTGCCGTTGTGGAGCAAGGTAATCTGGTTCGACACCATGAACGCACAGTGCAGGTCGTGGGTCACCACCACCGAGGTCTCGCACAGATCCCGCCGTAGCCCGGCGATCAGCTCGCAGATCATGCGGGCGTTCCTGGGATCCAGGCCCGCCGTGGGCTCGTCGAACAGGAGGAGGTCTGGCTGGAGGGCCAGGGCCCGGGCGATGCCAACCCGTTTCTTCATCCCGCCGCTCAGCTCCGCCGGGTACTGATCCTCGATCCCGGGCAGCCCCACCTGCTCCAGGACCTCGGCCACGCGGTCGCGGACCTCCCCCTCACTTGCCTTCGTGTGAACCCCGAGGGGGAACGCGATATTTTCGCGGACGGTGAGGGAGTCAAAGAGAGCTGCCCCCTGAAACACCACCCCCATCCGCTTGCGGAGGGGGAGCAGTTCCCGCTCGTTCAGGGCGGCGTTGTCCTGCCCAAAGAGGAAGATCTGGCCGCGGTCCGGTTTGATGAGGCCGGCAATGAGCCGCAGGAGCGTGGTCTTGCCGGCGCCGCTCCCCCCGAGGACGCTAACCGTCTCGCAAGCCCGTAGACTGAGGTCAACGCCGGCGAGCACCCCATGACCGTTGAAGGCCTTGTGGATTCCCTGGAGCCGGAGGATTTCTGGCCGCTCCAGTTGTAGCGCCTTCATGGTTTCTCAGTTACACGAGGAAAAAGAGCTGGGTCAGGAGATAATCGGCCACCAGGACGGCAATCCCGATCGCCACCACCGTGCCCGTGGTCGCGTGCCCCAGCTCGGTGCTCCCCCCCGTAAAGGTCAGGCCCTGGTAGCAGCCGGCTACGGCGACCAGAAATCCGAACACCACCGATTTCCCGAAACCGCTGAAGTAGTCCCGAAAGGTAGTGAGGTCGAAGATGGTATTCCAGTACAGCATATAGTCGAGCCGGAACTGAACCATGGCCACGAGCAGCCCGCCGATGACCCCGATGACGTTCGCAATGATGGTGAGGAGCGGGAAGACCACCAGGCCCGCCAGCACCCGTGGGACCACCAGGAACCTCACGTAGTTCGCCCCGATGGCCCGAAGGGCATCGACCTGCTCGGTCACCCTCATGGCCCCCAGCTCAGCCGTGATCCCCGCTCCGACCTTTCCCCCGATGAGGAGCGCCGCCATGAGCGGACCCGCTTCCCGGACCATGGACCGGGCCACTCCCGGGCCGAGGTAGAGGGTCGCCCCAAAACGCTCCAGCTCATGCGCCCCCTGAAGGGCAATCACCATCCCGGCGAAGAGCCCGGCAATCACGCTCAGGACCACCGAGCGGACTCCCATGGCATGGATCTGCGCCACGACGAGGCCGAACCGGTAGGGCGGGAGGAGCGCTTCACGGAGCGCCTGGCAGGCCAACAGCGCGCTCCCGCCGAGATACCCGAGGAATCCCCTCATCGCGTCTCTTCCCTCAATCGTCGAAAGCCGCGAACCAGGGCCTCGAAGTCGCCCTTCACGTCCGAGTAGTCCTCGGGCGCAGCGAACAGCACCAGGTCGTAGACACAGCCGGCTCCCTTGACGGTATAGCCATGCAGGAGGAGCTCGCGGCCTCCCAGCTCGCCCCGCAGAACCACCTCCAGCGCCTCCTCCGGGGAGGCGGTACGGCGTTCCTGCCACAAGATCTGCTTCCCCCGGATGCCGAAGAAGAGGTGCCGACTGACGATCTCCAAAGGTCGATCGCGTGGGATCCCGCCACAGGTGGCGTGGATAGAGATCCCTGCCTGCCGATGCGCATGACGCAATAACAGGTCCGGTTCCTTATCCGTCTCGACGTTCCAACCCGCCAGCGGGAGCTGGACTGCAAAGCCCTTGGCCTGATTCATGTACGCTCCAGCGCTGATCCGACCGCCCGCACAGGCCACGAGGAAGATCCCGAGGACCGGAAACCAGATCCGAAGGCGGCTGCCGGCCTGCCAGAACCCGATCATGGTCATAACGGAGGCCACAGGGCCATCGCGATGTGAAGGACCTGATCGACTGCGGCATGCTGCATACTCAGCCGAGCGGCGCTAAACGTCTCCCGGGAGCGTTCTGCGCGCTCCGGAGGCGGAGGCTACCTGACCGTGTATCCGCGCGCTTCCATGCACGCCGCGTAGGCCCTGTCGTAGCCCTGCTTGTTTTTCGTGTAGCCGACGGTGCCGCCGAGTCCCGCGCCGCCGATCCCGCCGGCCGCCGCGCCGATGGCTGCCCCTTTGCCCGGGTTCCCCGTCGCCGCGCCGATGGCCGCGCCGGCGGCCGCGCCGGTCAGCGCGCCCATGAGCGCACCGATCCCCGCGCCTTTGGCCGTGTCGGTCAGCGGGTCAAAGCCGGTCTGCTGCTGTGCCCACGCTTGGCACTGCGCTTGGTCGCGCGACGCCTGCTCGGCACTCTGCGCTCTCGCGGGATAGGCGTACACACTCGGCTGCGGCAGACCTGAGGCGCAGCCGCTCGCGCCGATCCCGAACCCGATCAGCATCATGCCGGCAATGAACCGTCTCATGCCACTTCCTCCTTTTGCCGCTGTTGACGCGACCATGTGCCGCGGGCGCCGAGGTCGCTCGTATCACCCGAGGCCGCGCCCGCCACCCTCTCCTTCCTGTGGTCTTCTACTCGTTATTGAGAGGTGTTGCCTCCTCCCGCTTGTGGCCTCATCCCTAAGAAGGAGGAAGCAGATCAGACGATTCGTAAAGTTTTCCTGAATCTCCATGCGGGAAGGTGCCCGCTTAGGCGTACGCTTCAGCGGTGGCCGGAAGACCAGGCCTTTGCGGCTCGGGCGGGCTCGGCGGGGACCTCGTCCGGGTCGGCGAGGGCAAGGAACGCCTCGAGCGGGGCGCGTCGGCTGGGTTCAAGGAAGGTCATAGCGGTGCGAACAGGCGGCTGGAACTTCGCGTTGAGAGTTCCGGGGATTCTGAGGACATGGGCGATTTGGGCGGAGCCAGGATCTCCCTGGACCCGGTGGGCGAGCCCCCGAAGGATCCGCTCAATCGTTCGAACTCTCTCGGGGGTGAGCTCCACGGCCTCCCGAAGAGCCCAGTAGAGGTGGTGCCCCCGGCCGGTGAAGACGATGGCCGTTGGCGGCGGCACCTCGGGGGGAATATGGACGGAAAGCTGGTCAACGTTGGCCCAAAGGGCGGGCAAGCTGACGAGGTCCCGACCAGCGCTACACCCGCGGGCTATGCCGAAAAAGGCCTCCACGTAGGAGCCGCGTTGGCCCAGCCAGCGGGAGATTTGACCCACCGCTTCCGGAGCAGTCCAGAAGCGGGTGCTCCGGCGGCTCAGCGGGTCGCTCGCGCGAAGCTCGACCCAGCCGGCGGCCGGGGGAAAGCTTGCGAGAAGCGCGAAGAATGAAGCATAGCTGTCAGCCATTGCTGACCATCTGTGCGGCCTTTCTCCCTCACCGCGAGGGATCGGGACCGTGCTCATCGTGGGAGCGCTCGCCGTTGCCGTTTTTGCCCCGCCGCAGGTCGCACCGGACGACCCAAGGTAGCGAGAAACCGTCTCATCGTGTTCTCCTTTCTCTGCCGCTACACGGCGCGGCGCTGATAGAGGATTCCCATTACTCCGCCGTAGACCAGGTGGGCCATGAGGCTCATCATGCTCAGGAGCCACGCGCTCGGGGCCTGGGCATCTGATCTCACCGCGCACGGATTCGCAGGCTTCGGGGCGACGGCTCCGCACGGATTGACGGCCTTCGGCTGGATCGCGCACGGATTCGCCGCCTGGGGGGCTGGCCTGAGGCCGCACGGGTTGGCGGGCCTCGAAGCTCCGCAGGGGTTCACCACCACCTGAGCTTCAACGGGTGGGTTCACGGCCGCCTGGACCCAGGCCATGGCCGGGCCCATCAGGGTGATGGCGAAGAGCCAGGGCAGGAGGGAAAACAGGGCGCCCCTGGCCCACCGCGGCCCCGGGAGGATCTGTTCAAAGAGCGCGGCGTAGAGGAGGGCGAGTGTCACCCCGATGCCGAGGTGCATGAGGCCCCCCACTACGTATGGAGAGACGCCCAGGGGGAGCAGGCTCCCGAGGGCCTGGAGGAGATCCATCGCAGGGAGACCCACGAGGGGAGCGGAGTACATCAGGGCAGTCATGGCGAGGGTTCCTGCGAGCCCCCCTAGGAACGCTGAGCCAAGGTTTACCGACTTCATCGCTTCTCCTTTCTGTGGTTAGCATCACCTGGTTGTAGGGGTCGATAGCTGCTAATGCTCGTCCGGACACCCGTACGATGGGCGAGGCGGCGGGTAGGATTCGCAAGGATTTTTTGAATCTCCGGACGGCTACGCGCCCTCTAAGCAGAGGAGGCGGCTAGTCCCGGGAGACCCGTGGGCTAGCGTCGGACCTTGCGGGAAGGAGAGATGTTGATGCTTCGGTGCCGGGATATCGTGGAGCTGCTCGGAGAGTACCTGGATGGAGAGCTGGACCTCGCCACCGCCGAGGCGCTCACGGCCCATTTGGCAGACTGCCAGGAGTGTACCGCCTTCCTCAACACCTATCGCGGCACAGTTCGGGCGGCCCGCCAGCTGACAGAAAGTGACCTTCCTCCCCAACTGCGCGAGCGCCTGCTGCGGTTTCTCCGCGAGCAGAACCGGTCCTGACCGCTTCGGGCCAGTCGGTCAGCGAGCCGACGACTGGGAGGATCATTGGATGGTCAGCGTGGACATTGTCATCGTCGATGAAGCTGACCGTAGCTCCTCGGTCCAGATCACTCTCCACGACGTACCTGGCCCCTTGGCAGATGTGCAGGTCCGACCAGCCGGAGTGGCTGAAGCGACTGGAGCGGCCAACACGAGTCACACAGGGGGGAGCTAGAGCCGTGAATCCAGAAAGGCACCAGGTCGATTCGTTCAAGTACCTGAACCCGGCATCAGCCATGCTGGTGAAGTCGCTCATCGCTCGCGGCCCGTGGGAGCCCGTGCCCTGGGCACCGCTCCGCCGACGGCTAGAGGAGGCTACCGTGACCCTGGTCAGCACCGCGGGGATCTCCGTAAAGGGCGATCCACCATTCGACGGCGAGGGGGAGCGGCGAAACCCCTGGTGGGGGGACCCATCGTATCGGGTGATTCCCCGAACCTCCACGGCCCGCGACGTGGTCGTGTCCCACCTGCACATTGAGACCCGGTATATCACCGAGGACCTCAACGTGGCGCTGCCTCTCGAGCGGCTCGCCGAACTCGAGCACAGCGGTCGGATCGGACGCGCCGCGCCGTCGCACTACTCCTTTATGGGATATCTCCTGGATCCGACCGAGTTCCTCACCTCCACGGTGCCGCCGATGATCGAGCGGATGCGGGCGGAGGGCGTGGATGCGGCGATTTTCATTCCGGTCTGACCCATCTGCTGCCGGTCCGTCGGGCTGGCGCAACGGACGGTCGAGGCGGCGGGAATCAGCACCATCGCGCTTTCGATGATCCCGGATCTCACGGGCACGGCTGGAGCGCCCCGGGTGGCGGGGATCGAGTTCCCCTTCGGTCGACCGGTCGGCCAGCCGCACGACGCGGAGACACAGCGCGCGGTGCTCTGGTCGACCCTCGAGGCGCTGCGGGACGCCGATCGCCCCGGGACCGTGACTCATCTGCCGTTTGAGTGGCCAGAGCCGGCTGATCAGGTGCACTGGCATCCGGCCGAGCCCTCGCCCATCCTGAAGCTTCTGAGGCAAAATCCGGCCCTCTTCGGGCGGGTCGTCGAAGGGCATATCCCGCCCGAGGCATCGCGAAGAGACCCATAGATCTCGACTCGGATTCGCGGATTCTCCCTCTCCCCGAACTCTCTTCTCTCTCAAGCGGCAGAGTGACCGAGAGGACGCGGTGTCCATCGCCGGCCGAGCGCCCCGGCATGTTCGGATCAGAGTCAGCGGGCTGGCGAGAAGAGGGGAGCGAGCTCCTGCCGAAGGAAGAGCCGGGCGCGATGAACCCTGGACTTGACCGCGGCGACACTCAGCCCGAGGGCGGCCGCCACCTCTTCGTTGGGGAGCCCTTCAACGTCGCGGAGCAGGATGACGATGCGATACTCCTCGGGAAGGCGGCTGAGGCTCCGCTCGATGGCGGCTCGGCTCTCCTTGGCTACAGCCGGATCATCGAGCTGGCTGGACCAGTCCACCACGGGCTGGACATGCCGGCCCTCGTCGTCAAAGACGGGGAGGAAGGCGTCCAGTGAGACCTCCGCGCGGGACCGCCTGGCCCGCAGTCGCTGGTATGCGGCATTGGCCGCGATTCGGTAGAGCCAACTCGACAACGCCGCATCGCCCCTGAACGTCTGGATCTTCTGGACCACGGTCAGCAGGACGTCTTGTGTGACCTCCTCGGCGTCCCGGGGGTCGTCGAGCAACCGGCGAGCCAGCCGATGGATCCAGCCGGCATAGCGGTCGACGAGCGCCTCGATCGCGCTGGCGTCGCCGCGCCGCAGTCCCTCCACTAGGTTCCGGTCTTCGCGGGCCTTTTCTGTCATCAGACGACGTCCCTTAACGTTAACAGATGCCCTGTTCGCGCAATTCCATTGCGGCCACGAATCCTCCTTACTGTGCATCGCATCATACACTGGGCCGTGTGGTCTGTGAAGGTTTTAACGGAAGGAGGCTCGGTGACGCTCCAGGCTCAGACATCACGTGACGGGAGCGGCGAAAATCCGGCCGTCGTTAATTGAACCCACGAGGATCATTGGATGGCTGAAGACAAGAAACCCGTGCCGCGCATCTGACCCTCAACACTCCTCCTGCTCCTGTTGGGAGCGGTCGCGTTGCTTTGGCAGCTCCTCGGCTAACGAGGAAGGTTTGAACGAACCCGGGTCACGATTGACGTTGTCGGTGACCTGGTAGTAGTACTCAAGCCCTTGCCTTTCGAAGCTGCCCTTTATCCGGGCGCAAGGGGTCTCCGTCCCGGAAATAATTGCGGTTCCGGGAATAAAGGAAGTCGCGACGTGGTTTTCTTAACAAAGAGTGGAGTTTGTCCGAGAAGGGGGGTGAACCTGGATGCTCCGGCAACTCATCAGCGTCGCGTCGGTTGTTGCAGTGCTGAGCCTGGGGCTCGGATCGGAAGCGATGGCATATTCGCACACCGCTAAGAACCCCTGCGCCGTCAAGCAGCCCGCAAACCCGTGCGCGGCCAAGAATCCCTGCGCGGCGAAGCAGCCCTGTGCCGCGCAGCAGCCGTGCGCCGCCAAGCAGCCCTGCGCGGCTAAGCAGCCGTGCGCCGCGAAGAACCCCTGCGCTCCGAAGAAGTGAACCCGACGAAACAAACCCTGGGTGGGGAGCTCAAGAGCTCCCTGCCCACACGTAGTTCGTGGCCATGCCCGGCCGTATGCGGCTACGCGCGCTCGAAGGCCTGATCGCGTACTTTCGGCCATTCGCTGGTTCGGCTGACCGGTTCGGTCACTTCGAGCGCGCGCTCGGCTTTTCAGCAGCGATGTTGGCATGGCTCTCGGTGCCGGCCGAGGCCCAGACCCTGGGTCAGGTCTTCAAGCAGGTGAGCCCTTCCGTGGTCGTGATCCGAACGAAAGAAAAAGATGTGGCGGCTCGGGTCCAAGGCCAGCCGACCAGCGTTGCCGGGATGGGCTCCGGGGTGCTCATCTCCCAAGACGGGAAGGTGATGACCGCGGCCCACATTGTCCATACCGCGGACGAGATAAGCGTGCACTTCCTGAGCGGGGAGGTCGTCGGGGCACAGGTCATCGCTTCTGAACCGGAGGCCGACGTGTCGCTCCTCCAACTTGAGCCCGTGCCGGCCCGGGCGCGGCTGGCAAAGCTGGGTGATTCCGACAAGGTCGAGGTGGGCGACCAGATCTTCATCGTAGGCGCGCCGTACGGGATCAGCCACACGCTGACAGTGGGCCACATCAGCGCCCGCCACAGGCCCAACACCGTCTACAGCGGCATGGCGCTCGCGGAATTCTTCCAGACGGACGCCGCGATCAACCAGGGGAACTCCGGGGGGCCGATGTTCAGCATGGCGGGTGAGGTGATCGGGATCGTCAGCCACATCATCTCGAAGTCGGGGGGGTTCGAGGGACTGGGGTTTGTCGTCACTTCCAACATGGCGCGGCGGCTTTTGTTGGAGCAGAGATCGTTCTGGACTGGACTTGACGGCTACGTGCTCTCAGGAGATCTCGCCAAGGTGTTTAACCTCCCCCAGCCGGTGGGGCTGCTCGTCCAGCGGGTGGCGGAGCGTTCACCAGCCGCGCTGATCGGGCTCAGAGCGGGGACCATGAAGGCCACGATCGACGGCAAGACGCTGACGGTGGGTGGGGATATTATCCTCCAGGTCCAGGGGATCCCGATCACGGATAGCACCAGTTACGAGAAGATTCAGGAGCGGCTGAGTCGCCACCACCCGGGAGTCCAGATCACGATCACGGTGCTGCGGGAGGGCCGACAGTTGGAGTTGACCGGTCGGCTTCCCTGAGCCTGTCTCATCGGGCGCGGCCAAACCCGACCACCGTCTGGTCGTCGCGGATCAGCGGGCGGAAGCGGACAGGAAACCCGACCTTTATCGGACACCCCGAGCAATTCCCCGGGGGTCGTGAATCCTTCGGAATATTCATCGCACCCGAGGAGTTAAGGGATGCGAACACCACGGTCATGCGCAAGGAGGGCCACATGATGAGAACGATCTGTCGGAACCTGCTCCTGGCCGGTTGGATGGTGGTGGTCCTGGCCGTCCCCGCTTGGGCCCAGGGGAAGGGCAAGCCCATCACCCTTACCGCACGCGTGGTGGACGCCGTCTGCCTGCTCCCTACCGGGCTCAAGGGAGAGTCGCACCGCGAGTGTGCGATCGGCTGCGACAAGGCCGGCGTCCGGATGTACCTCTTGGACGAAAAGGCCAACGCCATGTACGCGGTGATGGCGGACGTCCCGTTCAAGGACCCTAACATCCCGCTCCGTGAGCACCTCGAGCGGGTGGTGACGGTCAAGGGAAACCTGTTCACCGGGCCGGGCGGGCTCAAAATCATCTCCGTGAAGGAGGTCCAGGCTGAGGCCACAGCGCAACCCTGCGCCCCCAAGGCGAAGCAGCCCTGCGCCGCGAAGAACCCCTGCGCTCCGAAGAAGTGATACTGTCAGGCTCAGCGCTGAAAAGCCCGAGGCTTGGATGAATCGGCCGATTGTGACGACTGTGGCCTTCCTCAGCCATTTGCTGGTGGGCCTGAACGTGTTGGCATCTGCCGATGAGCCTGCTGGTGGGGACTCCGGGGAGCGACTTCCCCTGGCGACCATCCTGGCTACCCCTGACCGATACGCAGGGAAAGAGGTCGTCATTCAAGGGGTGGCAGTGGAAATGACCCGCGCCATCTTTCCCAACGGGCGGCCGTATTACACCCTCTCGGTCAGTGATGGGCAAGCAGCCATCACAGTATTCTCCTGGGAGCGGCCTTCGGTCGAACGGGGTGACCTCGTTGACGTCGTCGGCGTCTTTTACACCTGGCGGTATAATCTCCGTCAGGTGATCGAGAGTCGCCGGATAACCCGCTCGGGGTCTTCGACCGGGCGCCTTGGAACTCCTCGGGCAAGCGCTCACGGGGAGAGGGTTGTCATGCGCTCCTGCTTTTCCCCGATCTCGAGGCGCTCTTGACCGGCCCGCTGGATCCAGCCGGCATAGCGGTCGGCGAGCGCCTCGACCGCGCTGGCGTCGCCGCGTCAAAGTCCCTCCACTAGCCGAAGTTCTCGCCAATTTCCCCGACCGAGGATCGTATCGAATATTCACCGTATCTCAGGTGTTACCCGAGTGAGGAACGAAGTTGAGGGAGCGCGGATTGGATTAAACACAAGCCCCGAATGTGAAATCGGCAACAGATTTTCAAAAAAGAGCGGAGATGACAAGCCACGCGAGGGCGCGAGGGGGTGGCTGTTGTGGACTGGTTGGCGTGTGTACTCCTTGCAGCAGGGCTGATCGTCCTCTTTGTTCTGTGGGACCTCATCTTCTGCGGTGGGAAGCGCTGCAGGGAGTTCATTGATCGGTTGAGGTGAACGCCACGGAAAAGGCCCTAGTCCACGTGAATACGCGCGCTCGCCGGCCAAGTGCTACCGTCGCGATCCCTAAAGGCATAACGATGCGCGAAGCCCTGTTCCTGCTCGGAGCACTTGCCCGCGTGAAGGAGCGCAAGTTCGGCCGGCTCGCGGTGACGGTGAGCGATGGGCGGGTGGTCGACGTCGAGCTAACAGAAAAGATCGAACGAAAAGTGTTGCAGAGCTTCTGAGCTTCGGCTAGCGTCATGTAATCCGGCTGACCTGACGTACAGGAGGCCGCCCGAGGAGTCCTTATCGGGCTCGAGGGCGGTCTTTTTTATTTGCATCAGCCGGGACAGAAAGGGGGTGGGATGAGTTTCGGCCAAACGGGCGGTTGGGGTCTTGCGTAGACCGTCCTAACGCAACCTACCGACGCAAGAGGAGACAGGGTATGCGAGTAAGGCGATGGCAAATCGTGATGGCGATGGCGGGGCTCCTGACCGCAAGCCCAGGCGCCGTCGCGGAGGTGCGGGCCCAGGGCGTAGATGAGCTGAAGCAGCGGATTCAAGAGCTCGAGCGATCGACCCGTGAGCAGGTCGAAACCCTGAAGCGGATGATCGAGCAACAGGAAGCCCAGCGTGCACAGGAACGGCGTACCCAGGAGGAGCGCGAGAAGGTGTTGCGAGCCCTCCAGGAGCAGGTGGAGCGCCAGCAGGTCTCTCTCCAGAAGCAGGAAGCCCGGGTCGCCAAGTTCTTCGACGGCTGGGAGAATTTCTTTGACCTTCAGGCTGGCGCCAGGCAGGGCAGCGCCCAGGAGCGGAGCCCGCTCGGCAAGGACATCCAGGGCAACGTCTATTCTGGCGATAGGTTCAAGATCCGGCTGGGTGGCTCCCTTCGCCTCCACGTCCAGCGCAACGATACGCCGGTCGGGGAGTCTGTATCGTCCGCTCTCCTGCCGGATCCGACGGTAGGCGGAGGCAACAATGCCGACCGCGACAACTTCCGCGCCTTTGCCGGCCGGACCCGGCTCAACCTCGGCATCGAGGGTCCCCCGACGCTCGGCGGCAGGACCCAGGGCTTCTTGGAGTTCGACTTCAACCGGCAGTTCAGTAGCGGCGAGGGCGGGGCCATCAACAACAACCCTCGGCTCCGCCACGCCTTCGCCCGCTGGCGCTTCGATGACCTCCTGACCAAGGGGGACGAGCTCATGCTCACCCTCGGCCAGACGACCAGCTTCGCCGACAATGTGCCCGACACCGTGGACTTCAACACCCAGCTCGGCGGCCTAGGCGCCGCCCTCCGGCGGAATCCGCGCATCGAGCTGGTGCACAGGTACCCGCTGGCGACAGGCGTCAGGTTCGTCAGCTCGGTTGGCTTCGAGCGTCCCTTCTTCGGTAATGATTTCATCAGCACCGACCTGGGCCCGGGCGACCTGAGCGGCTTTCCGGCCGTCAGCGGCGGCATCGGCCTTGAAACCGGTCGTCTCGGCCAGGGCTTCGGCATCGGGAGCACCCAGGCCTATGTCCGGACCACCTGGGGTGAGTTCGAGGAGCGTTTCACCACGGCCGCCATCCCCGCAACGGCCTTCGGTGCCCAGACGAACTTCAGAGAAGATAACTTCACGAACCAGACGGTCCACGGGACCTTTATCCTGGACCGTATCGGCTTCAATAAGACCGGGCGCGCCCTGACACTCAAGCTCATGGGCGGCGGGGTCTGGGCCCGCGGCGATGCCCTGCATGAGAACGCCGAGTTCGGGCCGCGGGTGATCCTTGACAGTGACGGCCGCCTGACGCCGGCCGAGAGCGCCGGCGGGTGGATCAACCCCATCTTCTTCCTCACGGACACGCTCAGCATCCGGTGGGCCGGCGGTACCCAGTATTTCCTGGACGACGATCGGCCGGTCATCAGTGGCGCGCCGGTCGGCGGCAGCGCGTTCCCCAACCCCTTCTTCAAGGTGAACAACCGGCAGTCAGAGGTCAGCCTCTGGTGGACGCCTGGGCCGTTCACTTTCGCCCTGAGCTATAACCACACGCTGACCCACTTCAAGCGTGTGAGCCCCTTGGGCGGCTCCGAGAGCCGGGAGAACGAGAACAACAAGATCGAGTTCATCAGCTTTTTCAGCTTCTGAGAAGCTCGGAGGGGGGCTCCGCCCCCCTTCCGATGCCTCCCCCCTTCGGTTGCGCGGGCCAAGCCCGCGCTCGAACCAGATTTTTTCGCAGCCTGCTTAAGGCGTTGGCGGCGGAGCGGGACTACGCGGTCCCGCTCCGCCAGGGGAATGCTCGGATCCTCGGATGCCGTGTGCGGAACCCACTCCCGGCGCGCATCGGTCCACCGCGGTTGTCTCACTGGCCAAGCAGGGAAGAGGCCGACGTGTGAAGTATTCCACAGGCTCTAAATCGCCCTTGACAGCCTCTTGAGCTTCACCTAGATTGTCTGCCTTAGACGCCTAGCTAGATTGTCTGCATTAGACGCACCAAGCTTCCATCTTCTAACGTCATGCTGAGGAGGAGGGAACCCATGAGGACACTTCTGATGGCTCTCGCGGTGGTCGGCCTGCTCGCCGGGCCTGGACTGGCTGACCAATCTCACTCGCTGGTTCAACAGGTGTATGATGACACCGCGTTTCGTTTCGACGAGAAGACCAGTCGCCTGGATTCACTCGCTCTCGGCGCCAGATTCCTGTGCGATGAGGCGTTGGCGCTGCACGACGCGGGCAAGTACACCGAGGCAATCGCAAAGGTGAAGGAAGCCGCCAAGCTGATCGGTCTCACCCTCAGGATGAAGTGAGATCCGTCATAGCGCCCTTGTTCGGCCAGGCCTAATCAGCCCGACTCTCGCCGCGGCCGCAGCCGTTGCTCTGATCTCGGTAGGCTGCGCCCGCGGCCCGCTGGTCCTACCGGTCCGAATCGAGGCCGAAACCCTCACCGCCGCCGCCCGCCCTGGCCGCCTTGTGGGCTATGAGTCTGCGGTGCGGGCCATCGCGGCCGTCATGGTGGGTGAGCTGGGCCTCCCCTTGCCGCGTCAGTTCACGGTCTTCGTGTATCCGACCCGATCTGAGTACGAGCAGGGACTCGTCCGCGAGGGGACCCTGTCGCCGACGCGGGCGGCCGAGATCGCCGAGTATTCGGTCGGCCTCGGGCAACACCGTCGCCTCTTCGTCAACGACGAGGCGTTTCGCGGAGGTTGCCGGAGCGCCTGGCTGGGCGTCGTGGCACACGAGCTCACCCACGCGGCGCAGTACGAGCTGTCGGGAGGGCGGCGCGGGAGATCCGAGCAGTGGCTTCGCGAAGGTATGGCTGATTGGGTCACCTTCCGGCTGCTCGAACGCCTCGGTGAGGGGACATTCGCCGGCCACCGGAAAGGCGCGATGGCCATCGTGCGCCAGGCCCTTCCAGTGCTTCAGGAGCGGCCTCTCGATCTCGTTGATCTGGGGCGTCCCGCGGGCTGGGAAGCCCAGGCTCTCCGTACAAACGGCAGGCTGGCCTACCAGCTCGCTTTCCTGCTCACCGACGACCTCATTCGTCACCAAGGATTCGATCGGCTGCTCGAGTACTTCCGGTCGTTCGCGGATTCCGACGACCGCTTGCGTCACTTTCAGCAGGCATTCGGGCTCTCGGTAGCGGAGTTCGGACAGGACGCCCTCAGGCGAATTCGGCAAGAGATCGAACGTGAGGAGTTAACCCCCGTTCAAGACGCGGCCGCCGTTATCTCCAGCGTCACCGCCGAATCGCGCCTCATGGACGAGGCCGAGCAGTGTCCCGCCGATCTCATCGACGCCGGATCGAGCCAATGACGCCGGGCACCGGGTAGGACGAACGTGCCCGAGGTCAGGAGGCGGCGCGGGCCAGGGACGAGGTCAGCCAGTACAGCGCGACGTACACGACCACCATCGCCACCACGACCGTCGCAAGGAACATCCACTGCGCCCGAGCGCCCGCCAGCGTGCACGCGTTTCGGCGCCGCAGGATCCGGACAGCACCGGCCACCGCGAGGACGATGGCGGCGCCGCGGAAGTACCAGCCGTACTCGTAGTAGAGCGTGTTCCCCAGGCTGATCGCGAACGACACCGACGCCAGCCCCAGCAGCACCAGCACCGTCGGAGTCACGCAGCAGGAGATTCCGAGGAGCCCCGCGAGGGCGCCGAGCCTGAGGCCGGAGCGATCCATCACTCCGCCCCGGCACCGCCCGCCGGCATCGGGAGGGGAAGCCGCCAGTCGTAGGGGCGCCAGGCCAGGCGGGCTACGCCCTGGCCGAAGAGAGCCCGGCGAACCGGTCCCTCGTCAAGGTACTGCGCGAGAAACCCCGCGAGACCCCCGGGAAAGTCGTCGAAATCGGCGCGGAACCACTTGAAGATCGGCGACGCGGTCAGGATCTGCCCGTCCAGCGTCACCTCCCGGTTCACGAAGGCCCGCGCCGCCTCGTCCAACTGTGCGTCAAGCCCCAGCCCGTGATACCCCCGCACCCGGGGGCACGACCGGGCCCCGCAGCTGATCGCGAAATGGACCCGCGGATCGAGGGGTGTGACCGCATGCGCCAGCCGGGGATCATCCGCTGGAAACGGCGCCACCCCCGAGAGCGGGTTGGGGCGGTTTCCCCGGAGCACGCCGTGCTCGATCTCGTCGGCGCTGAACACGAGCCCGCCGAAACGGTAGCTGATCCGCGCGAAGAAGTCGGGCGCCTCCCAGACCGACTCGCGGATCCCCAGCGCGGTGATCCCGTCGCCCACCAGCGCGTTGTAGGCGTTGATCCAGAAGGCGAGGCGCTCCCCGCGCGTCTGGAGTGCGTCGAGCTTCGGCCCTGGCCGGACGTCCAGGATCACCCGGTCGGTCGGGACAGGCGCGGTGATCACCGCCGAGCTCCCGGGTCCAGGATCTCTAGGCTTCCAGGTCGGTCTTGAGCGACTCGTTGATGCGGTTCGTGAAGTTGGCCGTGGCGACCGTCACGGCCAGCTCGACCAGCTCCCGGTCGGACAGGTGCTTCTTCAGCTCGGCGTGGAGCGCCTCGTCCGTGTCGACCTTGCTCGTGAGCTGCTCCGCGTAGCGGATCACCAGTCGCTCCAGCTCCGTGTACGCCGGGTCTGACGCGTAGCTGGCGAGCCCGTCGATCTGCGCCTTCGCGAGTCCCACCCTCAGCCCGAGGGTCGTGTGGTGGGTGAATCAATAGTGGCAGTGGTTCAACTGCGCGCTCTTGAGATAGGCCAGCTCCCGCAGCTTCGCGTCCAGCTTCATCTCCCTGAGCGCGGCGCTCAGGCCCAGGTAGCCGGTCAGGGCCTTCGGCGAATGGGCCAGCACCTTGTGGAAGTTCGGAACCCGCCCGATCGCCTTCTGCGTGGTGTCGTACACGGTCTGAAGCTCGGGCGGAACCTGGTCGCGGTCGAGGTACGGGACCCGGGCCATGGCTATCCTCCGGCGCGCGACCGGCCCGCCGGCGCCGTCTCGGCGTACGCGAGGTTGTGCGGGTAGGCGCTCTCGGGATCCGTGTCCACGCGCATCGTGATGTTGAAGTGGTTGCCCCAGATGAAGAGGGCCGCCGCGAACACCAGCTCGATCAGCTCGTCCTCCGAGAAGCTCCCCTTGAGCTGGCCGAAGAAGCGCTCATCCACCGTGTGCGGATCCGCGACCATCCGGTCCACCAGCTCGATGGCCAGGGCCTCGCGCCGCGAGAGTTTGCTCTCGTCGATCTTGTGGGCCAGCTTGGCGAGGGCCTCTGCCTTCGTGAGCCGGCTGATATCGGATACGCCGATGGCCGGCTCCTTGGGCTTCACCTGCTCGCTCACCGGAGCGAGTCGGACCGTCGCTCAGTACGTGCAGGCGTTCAGGTGGCCGGTCCGGATCCGCATCATCTCCAGCAGCGGGGGCTCCACCAGCCCGCCCCCGCCGAAGAGGTACTCGAACACGGCGGCGATGCGTTTGAGCAGCTCGGGGCGCCGGGCGATCAGCCCGAACATCTGGGTGTCGCCGAAGCCATCCCTGGAGAACTGAATGATGCCGTTGACGGCGGGATCCGGGGCCTCGCCGAGCTTGAGGGAACGAAGTCGCGTTGCCATAAGACCCTCCTTACTCCGCGTAGATCAGGTTGGGTGGGCCCGAAGGCCGAGAACGCCTTAACCCATCAACAGCGTGGGAGGCGGTCAATATTCCCGGCCACCAACGAAGCAAGCCGAAAGCCGCCGGCGAACACCCCGGCGGCCTTCGTGAGAGCTGGCTCCCCGGGCAGGACTCGAACCTGCAACCTTGTGGTTACGAGTGCCCCGGCATTTCTACCGGGCTCGGACTATCTCTTCACCCTTCTTGAGCTCGGCGTCAAGGGAGGGTGTCGGGCGCTGATGAGGCGTTATTGGGATGGGCTCCTCAGCCTCTAGTCTCTGCACGTTCCTGCCTACGCATTGGCCCTTCGGCAGGCTTCGCTCAGGGTTACCGTGCCGAAGCGCGACGGCTTCGGGGTAGGCTTCCCTGAATTCACCCGATGTTCCATCCACAGTTTCCCGTGGACGCTGCAGTGGCCCACAGCCACCTGCTCTACCGGTTGAGCTACCGGGGAGTAACGCTATTCTACCCCATCTCCTTGCGCCCCTCCAAGCCCCGGCCCCGGGTACCCGCGCCGGAAGGCGTGGCCGCGCGCTCGAAGGGTATTACGCCGACACGCTCCCAGGCGCCGCCGGCTCGTCGATGTCGAGCGTCGTCACGCGACGGAGCTCACGGCGGTACTGGGTGTCGTCGAACGCCCGCGCGCGATGCATCGTGGCGCGGTTGTCCCAGATCACGAAGTCTCCCACGCGCCACGAATGACGGTAGACGAACTGCGGCTGGGTCGCGTGCTCGATGAGGTCCCTGAGGAGCAGCCGGCCCTCGGGGACCGGCCGGCCGATGATCCTCGACGCGTGCGAGGCGATGTAGAGCGAACGGCGGCCCGAGCGCGGGATCGTCCGGACGAGCGGATGGACCGCCCCCTTCAGCTTCTCCTGCTCCTCCTCGGAGAACTCGAACCCGAGGGTCTGGCGCGAGTACGCGATCGAGTGGTGGGCGCGCAGCCCCTCGAGCCGCGCCTTCGTCTCCGCGTCGAGGGCGTCGTAGGCGGCCCGCGTGTCGGCAAACTCGGTGTCGGCGGCGACAGGGGGCACGGCCCGCGCCGACAGCATCGAGTAGCGCCCGGGCGGATCCTGGAACGACGCGTCGGTGTGCCACAGGCGGTTGCCGAGCCCGTACACGCGACGGCGATCGTCGAGCCGCAGGATCTCGCCGTGCTCGTCGAGGTTCGAGATGTCGGAGAGCGCCTCGTTCCCCAGGCGACTCTTGTGCAGCACGCTGCTCCCCGTCTTTGTGTGGAGCCGGCCGTCCAGTCGCTGGGCGAACGCGAGCTGCTCGTCGTCGGTGAACGGCTGATCGCGGAAGACGAGGACGGCGTACTCGTCCAACCCGGCCCGGATCCCGGCGAGCGTTTCGCGATCGTGGACCCGGCGAAGATCCACCGGGCTCACCTCGGCGACGAAGTGCGGGTGAAGCTTCCGGAATGTCAGCGCCACGGCCCTCCTCCCTCTCCTACGCCATTCAGGATCGTCCCGCCGACCTCGACCGGCCTGGCGTCGCTGAGGATGGCGGCGACCAATGCTCTACCCCATCTCCTTCCGCCCCTCCAACGCCTTGGCGAGGGTGACCTCGTCGGCGTATTCAAGATCGCCGCCGACGGGGAGGCCCCGCGCGATCCGCGTGATGCGGGGGACGAGGGGCTTCAGGAGCTTGGCCAGATAGATCGCCGTCGCCTCGCCTTCCACGTTCGGGTTGGTCGCCAGGATCAACTCCTCGACCGGCCCGGCCTCGAGCCGGGCCAGCAGCTCGCGCACCTTGAGGTCCTCGGGCCCGATCCCGTCGAGCGGCGAGAGCGCGCCCAGCAGCACGTGGTAGCGGCCGCGGAACTGACCCGTCCGCTCCATCGCGAGGAGGTCGTTGGGCTCCTCGACGACGCAGAGGAGGCGGCCGTCGCGCCCCGGGTCGTTGCAGATGCGGCACGGATCCCGGTCGGTCACGTTGAAGCACACCGAGCAGTGGACGATCTCGCTCTTGAGCTGGGTGAGGGCCTGGGAGAGGGCCTGGACTTCGTCGGCGGGGCGCTTCAGGAGAAAGAAGGTCAGCCGCTGGGCCGTCTTGGGACCGATGCCCGGGAGCTTCTGCAGTGCCTCGATAAGCCGGGCGACCGGGTCGGGATAGTAGGCCAACACCGCCCCTACGGCGTCAGGCCGGGAATCTTGAGCCCCCCGGTCAGCTTTCCCATCTCGGCGGCCACCAGCTCGCGCGCCTTGCGGAGGGCTTCGTTCACGGCGGCGAGGACCAGGTCCTCAAGCATCTGCGGATCGTCCGGGCTGATGACCTCGCGGTCGATCTTGATCGAGAGGATCTCCTGATTGCCATTCGCCTCCACCGTCACCATCCCGCCGCCCGCGGTGGCCTCCACCGTCCTCTTCGCGATCTCCTCGCGCATGGCCTCGAGCTGGGCCTGGAGCTTCTGGGCCTCCTTCATCAGATTACCAAAGCCCTTCACGGGATGGCTCCTCCTTCCTGGTTTCGCGGCTTCACCGCCACGACCTCGCCTTGAAAGATCCCGAGCGCCGTCTGCACCAGAGGGTGCTCCTGGCCTGGCCCGGAGGGCGCCGACGCGGTCGTCACCTCGATCCGCGTGGCGCCGGGGATGTGTCGCTGCACAGCCTCCGTGACCAGCTCCCGGTTATTGCGATCGCCGAGGAGATCGGCGTGGAAGTGGTTCCCCATCAGCGAAAGCACGAGCTGTCCCTCGCGAAGGGCCACCGGCGTGGACTGCTGAAGCACGGTGCCCAGGGTGGGCTTCGTCTTCGTCACTTCGTCCACCACGCGCTCCCATCCGGCCTCGAACCCTTCGCCCGGGTCTGATGCCGGCGCCTGACCCGGTGGGTCCACGGGCGCGGGAGCGACCGGGCGCTCAGCCGGGCGAGGAGGCGCGACGGTTGGCGGAGCCGCATCCTCGCCCACGAAGAGGCTCTCCTGAGCCGTCTGGGCCTTGGACGGGGCCGAGCCGGTGATCGCCATCTGGCGGAGCCGGGCCTCCGCTTCCTCAACGCGGGCCAGAACCGCTTCGATCGCCGCGGGCACCGGACGGCGGGTCACCCGCACCGCCGCGATCTCGAGCTCCACGCGCGGGTTGGGCGACCGGCGGATTTCGGCTTCAGCCTCGAGGAAGGCCCGCAGGAGATACAGAAGCTCGTCCACGCCGGTGCGCTCGGCGAGGGCGTCCAGCTCCGCCACCTCACCCGGAGCGAGCCGGGACCCGACGGAGTCCGGCGCCACCTTCAGCAGTAACAGCAAGCGCACAGCTTCCACCACGTCGCGGCAGAGCCCGGCGAGGTCATCGCCCTCCCGGACCGCCTGGTCAACGGCCTCCAGGCACGCCGCGGCATCACACGAGACGACGGCCGCGACAAAGGCGCGAACCAGCACCGGGCCGCTCGCGCCCAGGAGCCGGGCGACCGGGGCCGCGTCGAGCCGGCCGCCGCCGTAAGCGAGAGCGGTGTCCAGCAGCGAGAGCACGTCCCGCAGGCTCCCCTCGGCCCCTCGGACGAGCAAGGGGAGCGCGCTGCGATCGTACGCGATCTGCTCCTCCGCGAGCACCCGCTCGAGGCTCGCGGTCAGGACCTCTGGCGGGATCGGCTTGAAGTCGAAGCGCTGGCAGCGCGAGAGGATGGTGAGCGGGATGCGGCGCGCGTCGGTCGTGGCCAGGACGAAGACCACGTGCGGGGGCGGCTCCTCCAGGGTCTTGAGGAGGGCGTTGAAGGCCGGCTCCGTGAGCATGTGGACCTCGTCGATGATGTACACCTTGTAGCGGCCACGCGCTGGCGCGTAGCGGACATTCTCGCGAAGGGTGCGGATCTCGTCGATGCCGCGGTTGGAGGCGCCGTCGATCTCGATGACGTCCACCGCCGTCCCCGCCTGGACCTCCTGGCAGAGCCCGCAGCGACCGCACGGCTCGGGGCCGTCGCGGGAGGTGCAGAGC
>JACQWB010000007.1 GCA_016209385.1 Candidatus Rokuibacteriota bacterium | reverse complement strand
TGCTTGTCGTAGAGATCATCCAGCACCCGGTCGGTGTAGAAGCCGTAGTTGGACGGGTTCCGGTCCGTCGAGAGGAACTTGTAGAGGTCCAGGTCGGGCTCGACGATATAGCCGCACTGGAAGTCCATGTGGACCGCCGTATCCCCTTTGCGGATCACAGCGAAGTAGGCCCGCGCCTCGACGACCTCCTGCTTGACGTTCAGACCAATCTGCCGCCACTGGTCGATCATCCAGACGGCGAGCGGCTCGTAGGGCATCGGAATCCCGCGGTTATGGAAGGTGAAGGAGAAGCCTTCGGGGACGCCCGCTTCCTTGAGCAGCCGCCGGGCCTCGGCGCGCGAGGCGTTGATGTCCTTCCAGTAGCCAGCCAGCTTGGCCAGCTCCTCAGGCGGGGTCGCGTACGGCGTGCCGGGAACCTGGACACCCGCAACCGCCTTGACGATGGCGATCTTGGACAGCGCTTCGGAGCTCCCCCACCGGTCGATAGCGAGCGTGAGCGCCCGCCGAACGCGCTTGTCGTCAAAGGGCTTCTTGTTGTGGTTGATGCCAACCAGCAGGACGCAGTCCCACGGGCTCTCCTGGACGGTGATCTTGTCGCCCAGTGCGGCCACCAAGCTGTCGCGGTGGGCCGCGGTGAAGCTCCGGAACTGGATGTGGGCCCGCCCGCCCCGAATGGCCGCCACCTGCGCCGCGGTGTCTCTGACAAAGATGGCGCGGAACCCTTCCAGGTAGGGCTTCCCCTTGTCCCAGTAGTTCGGAGTCTTCTTCCCAACCACATGGGAGCCCTTGACGTGCTCGACGAAGCTGAAGGGGCCGGTTCCCATCACGTTCTTCTCGTACCAGTGCATGTCTTTGGCGAGGAGGTCTGCGTTGTAGATGAAGTTCCACGGGGACGCGAGCCCGGCCAGGAACGACGCCGACGCCCACTTGAGACGGAACCGCACCGTGTAGGGGTCAGGGGCCTCCACGGCCTCAACGACCGCGTACTGCCCCTTCCGGGTGGACCCCACACCCTCAGGCGGGAAGATGATCTTGTCGTAGGAGGCCTTGACGTCCTTCGACGTCATCTCGCTCCCATCGTGGAACTTGACCCCTTTGTGGAGCTTGAAGGTATACGTGAGCCCGTCCTTGGCGACTGTCCAGCTCTCAGCCAGGCTCGGGACCGGCTTGGTGCCGCTCGGATCGTTCGGGTCCACCCGGAGCAGCGTGTTGTAGAACGGAGCGAAGGGGTGGATCAGCCCGAAGGTCTCCTCCCGGTGACCGTCGTAGGACGGCGGCTCGGAGGGCACGGGGAAGATCAGCTCGCCGCCGTAGCGCGGCTTCTCCTGGGCCTGTGCGGGCGTGGCGAGCGTGACGGCCACGATCAGGGCGATCCCCCCGATCAGGACGTGACGCCACCGGTCTGCGTGTCTCATGTCACACCTCCTCGGGAAACTTGGAGAGAAATGCCTTATATTTCCAAATCGAAATGGCCCGGCTTCGGTTCCCCGGCCACGGCTAAGGCTAGTCGGGACCGCCAGACCTGTCAAGGAAAAACTCGCTTGATTTACACGCGGATGCAAGCGGCCCAGTGCCCCGGCTTCACCTCCCGGAGCTCGGGGACGACACGCCGGCAGTCGTCGATCGCCATCGGGCACCGGGGGTGAAAGACACACCCCGAAGGCGGATTCAACGGGCTCGGCACCTCTCCGCCGAGGACGATGTGCTCGCGCCGGGCTTCCACCTCGGGGTCCGGAATCGGCACTGCCGAGAGGAGCGCTTTGGTGTACGGGTGGAGGGGGTCTTCGTAGAGGGCCTGGCGGTCGGCGATCTCCATGATCTTGCCGAGGTACATCACCGCGACCCGGTCGGAGATGTGGCGGACCACCGACAGGTCATGGGCGACGAAGAGGTAGGTGAGGCCGAAGCGCTCCTGGAGCTCCTCCAGCAGGTTGATGATCTGGGCCTGGATGGAGACGTCGAGCGCCGAGACGGGCTCATCGCAGACGACGAACGAGGGCTCCATCGCCAACGCGCGGGCGATCCCGACCCGCTGGCGCTGACCGCCGGACAGCTCGTGCGGGTACCGGTGGGCGTGAGCCGGCAGGAGCCCCACCACCGAGAGCAACTCGGCCACCCGCTCGGCGCGGCGCCGCCGTTCGGGCACGATCCCGTGGACCATCATCGGCTCGCCGACGATCTGGCCCACCGTCATCCGCGGGTTGAGCGAACTGTAAGGGTCCTGGAAGATCACCTGGATCCGCCGGCGGACCGGGCGCAGCTCAGGGTCGCTCATGCCCGTGAGGTTACGGCCCTCAAAGAGGACCTGGCCGGCGGTCGGCCGATCGAGCTGGAGGATGCACCGTCCCGTGGTCGTCTTGCCGCAGCCGGACTCGCCCACGAGCCCCAGGGTCTCTCCCTTGCGGATCGCGAAGCTGACCCCGTCCACCGCCCGCACCAAGCCGACGCGGCGCCCGAACAGCCCACCCCCGCCGACAGGAAAGTGCTTGACTAGGTCCCGGACCTCGAGGATGCCGCCGTCCCGCACGGTCACACCCTGGCCTCAACGCCCAGCGTCTCGGCCACCCAGCAGGCCGAGAGGTGAGCGTCGGCGACGCGGAGGAGCGGTGGCACCTCGCTCCGACACCGGGCGATCGCGTAACGGCAGCGGGGAGCGAAGGCGCACCCGGGCGGCAGGCGCATGAGGTCGGGCGGCTGGCCGTCGATCGGGTTGAGCTTCGCCCGCCTTGGCTCGTCCAGGCGGGGCACGGAGCGGAGGAGCCCCAGCGTGTACGGGTGGCGCGGGTTGGCGTACACTTCGCGCGCGCTCCCCTGCTCAATCATCTTCCCCGCGTACATGACGTTGACGCGATCGGCGTACCGCGCCACCACCCCCAGGTTGTGGGTGATGATGACCATCGCAACGCCGAGGCGGCGGGAGAGGTCTTTCATCAGCTCCAGGATCTGGGCCTGGATGGTGACGTCAAGCGCGGTGGTGGGCTCGTCGGCCAGGATCAGCGACGGCGAGCAGGAGAGCGCCATCGCGATCATCATCCGCTGACGCATCCCGCCGCTGAACTGGTGGGGGTACTGGACCAGCCGACGCTCCGGATCGGGAATCCCGACCGTCGCGAGCAGCTCCACGGCGCGCTGCTCGGCCTGTTGCGGCGTCATCCCGAGGTGGATTTCCAGCGCCTCGGTGAGCTGGCGGCCGATGGAGAGGACCGGGTTCAGCGAGGTCATCGGCTCCTGGAAGACCATAGCGATCTCCCGCCCGCGGATCTTCCGCATGGGCTCTTCGTCCAGAGCGAGCAGGTCCTGCCCCTTGAAGAGGATCTGGCCGCTGACGATGCGGCCCGCCGGCGCGGCGACGAGCCGCATGATGCTGAGCGCGCTCACTGTCTTGCCGCAGCCCGATTCGCCGACCAGCGCGACGGTTTCCCCCTCCTTCACGTCGTAGGAGACACCGTCCACCGCCGGGACGATGCCGGCCCCGGTGAAGAAGTAGGTCCTGAGGTCCCGGACTTCGAGAAGCATGCCGCTAGGCGAGGACCTCCTCGAGCACGCGACCCTGGAAGCCGCTGCCGTCCAACTCGAGCAGACGCGAGAGGGTCGGCGCGACGTCCACGATGCGGCCGCCCTCGATCCCGCTCTTCGGCCGGATGCCGGCGCCCGCCAGCACGATGGGGATCGCCTGCTCGTGGTGCGAGCCGTGGGAGCGGAGCCCTTCCTCCTCGCGGACCGGGTCGCCCTCGTTCCAGACGCCGAGCACCCACTCGCGCTGGCCGAAGCAGATCAGATCCCCCACCCGCTCGGGCGGCAGGCGAACCGCCGAGGCCTCGCTCCCGGCGATGACCGTGTCGATCCCGCTGGTGCCGGCGAGGATGGCGCGAGCCTCGGGCGTCCGCGCGGGCTTCTCCAGGAACAGGTAGAGGGCGCCGCCGAGATCCCGGTGGTGGGCGTAGAGGCCGTCGCGAATCAGCGCCACCCCGCGCGCGGCGACGCCGGCCTCCCGGAGCACGCGCACGGGCGACGCCGACCGCGTCTTGGCGTTCATCCCGTGGTCGGCGGTGAGCACGACCAGATCGCGGTCGAGGTCGTAGCTCTCGACGATCTCACCCATCAGCCGGTCCGCGTCCCGGAGGTACCGCTGCATCCGCGGATCGTCGGGCGGCAGCTTGTGCTGCGGGTAGTCGGTGGTGGCGACGTAGAGCAACCCGGGCGCCTCCCGGGCGGCGACCTCGCGCGCCATCGCGAGCACCCAGAGGTTGATGTCCATCGAGAAGATGTCCGGGGGCGGGCCCACCTTCGCGACCAGGGCGGCGGGCGCCGAGGCCATGTCCACGCACAGATCGAGCCCGCGCCGGAGGAGCCGGGTGAGCTTCTCCTTGGCCGTGACGAGGGCCGTAATCCAGCCGAGGGCCTTGACGCGCTCGAAGAGGAGGGGCTCCCGGACGAAGGTCACCTGGTCCATGAAGACCTCGGCGCCGGCGGTCCGGTCGAAGTAGAAGTTGGCGCAGAGGCCGTGGCGTTCGGGATAGGCTCCGGTCAGCAGCGAGATGTGGTTGACGTTGGTAAGGCTGGGGAGCACCCCGCGCCCCTCCAGCGTGGAAGCGCCCGCCTGCATGAGCGCCCTCAGCGTCGGGAGATCGGTCGCGCGGATGTAGCCGGGGTCGAACCCGTCGATCAGGAGCACCAGCGCGCGACGGGGCGGGTTCGCCATAGTTGAGTGCGAGTCTACCACAGGCGACCGGGATCAATAGCACCGGGCCAGGGCGAGGTGCTGACGGGCGAGAGGGCGCTCCTCGGCGTAGAGCCGGCACACCGCCTCGGCGACGCACGGCCAGCGGTAACGGGTGGCGAGCCGGCTCGCCTGCCAGCCGAGGCGCCAGCGAAGCCCGTCGTCATCGAGCAGCCGCGCCACCCGATCGGCGAGCGCCCGAGGATCGCCCTCGGGCATCAGGAGGCCGGTGACGCCGTCCACGACCGTCAGCATCAGCCCGCCGACCCGCGACGCGATGACGGGGCGTCCGCAGGCCATCGCCTCGAGGGCGACCATGCCAAAGGACTCGTAGTAGGACGGCATGATCGTCATCGCGGCCGCCACGTAGTAGAGCCTGAGGCGCTCCTGGGGCTGCGCGCCGACGAAGCTCACGGCGGCATCGAGCCCCAGCGCGGCCACGCGCTCCATCAGGAAGGCCGCGTGACCGTTGTCGGGCTCGTCCAGGTCGCCCCCCACCACCAGGAGCCGGAGGTCCCGGTAGCGCGCCTCCTGGCGGAGGCGGCGCATCGCCTCCAGCAGGGTCTCGAGCCCCTTGATCGGGGTGAGCCGGCCCACGTAGAGGAGGTGGCGCTCGGCGCCGAGCGCGAGGGCCGCCTTCGCCGCGTCGCTGTCGAGCGCCCGGAAGAGGTCCGTGTCCACCCCGCACGGGATGACGGAGATCCTGTCGCTGGGCGCGCCGTAATACCACACCAAATGCGCGCGCTCCACGGCGTTGGCGGCGACGATCCGGTCCGCGCCCCCGACGATCCGCGCCTCCTCCTCGATCCTGAGGTCGGGCTCGATCTCGGCCGGTAAGCGCGCGACGCGGTTCTTGAGCCGCCCGAGCGTGTGGAACATCTGGACCAGCGGCACGCCCCACCGGGCCTTCAGCTCGAGGCCCGCGACCCCGGAGAGCCAGTAGTGGCCGTGGAGCAGGTCGTAGGCGAGACCCTCGCTCGTCCCGAACGCCTCGACATTCTCCACGAACTCAGGCACGTGCCGATGCACCGCCTCGCGCGGCATCGGAGCCTCGGGCCCGGCGGCCAGGTGGATCACCCGGCAGTTGGCGCCGAGGGGCACGACGCGGGGGATCCGGGAATTCTGGGAGCGGGTGAAGACGTCCACGTGGACCCCCATGCGCCCGAGCTCGCGGGAGACCTCGCGGACGTAGACGTTCATCCCCCCGGTCTCTTTGCCCCCGAGCGCCGCCAGGGGGCAGGTATGGACCGAGAGCACCGCCACGCGCAACATCACCGCGCGATCACCACGTTGAAGAGGTCTTCCGCGACGCCGCCGAAGGCGTACTTGTACGGCTCGTCGCCGCGCAGGAAGTCGAAGCGGGTCACCCGGCGCTCGATCGCATCCCTGAGCACGTGAGCGAGGAGGACGGTGCCGGGGGAGAGCGCCGCGTGGACCGGATCGAAGCCGGAGTTGTAGATGGCCACGCTCCCGGCGAACTCCAGGCAGAAGTAGGTCGCGACGGCCGCACCGTCACGCTCGAGGAACCAGAGCCTGAGCGAGCCTCGCGCCGCCAGGGCCATGGCGACCCGCCGGAAGAATCCCTCCATGCGCGTGTCCATGAAGCGGGCCTTGCCGGCTTTCGACTTCCGGTGGAGGGTGAGGAAAGCATCCATCGCTGCGTCGAGCCCTGCGGCGGCCGTGTGGGAGCGCACCCGCGCCCCCGGCCACTCGCGCTCGAGTCGGCGGAGCTTCCGCCGCAGCTCGTGCCGGTCCTTTCCCGAGAGCCGCCCCAGGTAGCCGTCCCACGAGTCGGGGAGCCTGACCACGGGGCATCGCTCCTCACGCTGCACGACCGTGGACAGGCCGAAAGCCGGCGCCAGCGCGGGGAGGAGCGAGACCGTGGGCGACGCTGCCCGCACACAGTGGAGGTCCCAGACCTCGGGCTCGGCGGCCCGGTGCTGCAGGAGCTCCACCCAGACTTCCTCCTCTCTGTCGCGGACGGCGATGACATCCAGGTAGTCCGAGATGTCGACTCCCCCGACGAGCTGCCAGATCCCCGGCACCTTCTCGTAGAGGGGCAGCAGGCCCACGGGCTGGCCGTCCGAGTCGGCGACTCGGAGGATCTTGAGCGGCCGCCCGTCGCCGAAAGCCTCCCACCAGAGGGTCTGCCACGACCAGCTCAGGAACGGAACAGGGTGGAGCGAGCGGGCTTCCAGATCGCTCCACGCTGCTTCGCCCACGCGCTCGAACCGGTCGAGGATGTCCAGTTTCACCGCGCGCTCCGCGTCCCGGGCTCAAATGTCATCGTCCCCGCCGCCCTCCGCGCCCTCCCCGCCCGCGCTGGCCTCCTCCATCGCCTCGTCGACGGCCTCGTCGAAGTCCTCGCCGAGGTCATCGCCCATCTCCTGGCCCATCTTCTTCATGAAGCGCGCCATGCTCTTCGGGTCGTCCTCGTCGAAGTCGCCGAGCTTGCTCGGATCGGCTAGCGACTCGAGCCGGTCCTCTTCCGACTTGAGGGTGGCGAAGCGGGACATGAGCCGGGTGAGGGCCTCGCTCCCGCACCGGGGACAGCGGGGTGAGGGCGCCGAGGACGGCGCGAGGATCAGCAGGCTCACCCGCCGACGGCAACCCGCGCAGTGGTACTCGTAAATCGGCACGATCCACGCCCCCTATCAGTTGAAATTTCCAGATGATTCTAGCACAGGCCGACCGGTCTCCCGCGCCGGGTCAGGGGATGGTGCGAAGGGGGCCCCGAGGCCCCTTGCGATGATCGGGTGCGCACCCCTCCGAGCTTCAGATCGCCATCGAGACCTGGCCGGTCCGACGGTACGCGGCCGGATCCAGGATCACGTTGAGGCACCAGACCTCGTCAGATCCGAGCGCGCGCTCGAGAGCCGGGGGGATCTCTCTCGGGTCGGTGATGCGAACCCCACGGCCGCCCAAGGACTCCACCATCCGGTCGTAGCGGCTGAAGGGAAGCGAGGTAGCAACCGTCCGAGCCTCGCCCCAGAACGAGACCTGGGGATTCCTGATCTGCCCCCACCCGCCGTCGTTGCCGATAATGCAGGTGAGCGGCAGGTTGAAGCGCACCGCCGTCTCCAGCTCGATGCCGTTCAGGCCGAAGGCCCCGTCGCCCGCGATCAGGAGCACCTTCTGTTCAGGATGCAGAAGCTTCGCAGCGATGGCGAAGGGCGGCCCGACACCCAGACAGCCGAACGGGCCGGGATCAAGCCACTGGCCCGCGCGCTGGAGCGGGACGAACTTGGAGGCACAGCCGACGACGTCCCCTCCGTCGGCGACGACGAGCGTGCCCGCGTCCACTACCTGAGCAATCTCATGGGCCAGGCGGTAGTGGCTGATCGGCACCTGGTCGGAGCGCGCCTCGGCGAGAAGCTTCTCCCGCCCCTCCCGCTCCTTCTGGCGCACTCTCCGCTGCCACTCCTCGAAGCGGGCGGGGAGGGCGGCGGGAAGCGTGTCGGCGAGCTGCTCCAGGATCAGCCCGAGGTGTCCGGTCAGCCCGAGCGCCAGCGCACGGTTCCGGCCCAGCTCAGCAGGATCCGAGTCCACCATCACGACGCCGGCGTCCTCGGCGAAGGTCGGCGGGCGGCCGTAGCCGAGGCGGAAGTCCAGCGGCGCGCCGAGAACGAGGACCAAGTCGGCCGTGCCGAGGGCGAATCCGCGGGCCTGAGAGAAGGCCAGCGGGTGATCGTGAGGCAGGCAGCCGCGCCCCGCGCCGTTCGTGAATACCGGAACTCCCGACGACTCGGCGAACGCTGCGAGCGCTTTTACGGCATCGTCCCAGTAGACCCCGCTCCCCGCCAGCACGACCGGACGCTCGGCGCGCGAGAGGAGGTGGGCGAGCTGAACGACCGCATCGGGGTCGGCTGCCTGGCGCGTCCGGTGGACATACCCCGAGGGGATCGGTGCGAGGCGGTCCTCGGTCCGCTCCAGGAGCAGGTCCACGGGGATCTCGACGAAGACCGGCCCCGGGCGGCCGGTGAGCGCGGCGCGCATCGCGGTGGTCAGAACCTCGGGAATCCTGCGGGTGTCAGCCACCGTCCAGGATCCCTTCGTGATCGGCCTGAGCAGCTCCACCTGCTCCATCTCCTGGAGGGCGCCCATCCCCTTGAGGCCGAGAGGCGCGGCGCCGCCGATCAGGAGGAGCGGGCTCCGCGCCGCGTGGGCGTTGGCAACACCGGTCACCGCGTCGGTCACGCCCGGGCCGGCCGTGACCAGCGCGACGCCGACGTTCCGCGTGAGGCGCGCGTAGGCGTCGGCGGCGTGCGCTGCGGCCTGCTCGTGACGGACGTCCACGAGCTGGATCCCCTCGGTGAGGCAGCCGTCGTAGATCGGCAGGATGTGTCCACCGCAGAGGGTGAAGAGGTGCCCCACCCCGGCCTGCTTCAGAACCTTCGCCACCAGCTCGCCGCCCGTCAGCTCCGCCACGGCTCCCTCGTCGGGCCTTCGCTCTTGGCGCGCGCCCGCCCACCATCATAGCAGAAGCCGATCACGGCGAGCGCGACCAGGGCCGGATGCGTTCGGCTAGTGCAGTCCCAACTCGTTTCGCCTATGCCCGTCGCCACGGGTCCTGTCCCGGCGAGCAGCCCCACGGTGCTCACTCCCGCGAACCCGAGACTGTATGATCGTCCGGCGCCGAGTCCCAACCGTGGTGCTTGTCTCGCGGTGCGCTCCGCGCCGCGGGGCGCCCCGCTCGCCGTGCCACCCGTGGCGACGCGCACTGTTTGGCGTAGTTACTTGGAACGGCACTGGGGGCGTGTCGGAGCAATGCCCTTCGAGCGCGGGCTTCGCCCGCGCAATCGAGGGGGAGGTGTCGGAGGGGGCCGTCGAGGCCCCCTCCGATTGTCCTAGGGGCCGACGGCGACGGCCCGCCGCGCCCGCCACCGGCGCGAGGCACGGCAGAACTCCGGGACGACGACGATCACGAGTCCGGCGAGGAGGAGCGCGAGCGTCAGCGGGCGCGAGAGGATCAGCCCCCAGTCGCCGCGCGCCATGAAGAGCGTCTGGCGGAAGGTCTTCTCGAGCATGGGGCCGAGGACCAGCGCCAGGATCACGATCGCCGGCTCGAAGCCGAGCTTCCGGAGGAGATACCCGAGGCCGCCCATGATCACGAGGACCCAGAGGTCGAGCAGGCTGTTGTTCACCGAGTAGGTTCCCACCAGGCAGAGGAGGACCACCAGCGAGAGCAGGAGGTACTGGGGGAGCCGGAGGACGCTCACGAAGAGACCGATGAGCGGCAGGTTCAGGATCAGGAGGATCGCGTTCCCGATGTACATGCTCGCGGCGACTCCCCAGAAGATCTCGGGGCGCTGGGTCATCAGGAGCGGGCCTGGCTGGATTCCGTGGATGACGAGGGCGCCGAGGAGAACGGCGGTAGCCGGCGCGAAGGGGATCCCGAGCGCCAGGAGCGGGACGAGCGCGCCGGCGGTGGCGCCGTTGTTCGCGGACTCGGGCCCGGCGACGCCCTCGATGGCGCCCTTCCCGAACTCCTCCGGGTGCCTCGCCGCCCTGCGCTCGACCGTATAGGAGAGAAACGTCGAGAGGACCGCGGCGGGCCCGGGAATCAGGCCGACGAGGAACCCCAGGATCGAGCCGCGGACGATCGGGCCCGTGGCCCGGCGCCACTCCGTCCGCGTCGGCAGAAGCTCGCGGAGACGCACCGACATCGCGCGGGGCAGACCGCCCCTGGTCTCGGCCAGAGAGAGAATCTCGGCGATCCCGAAGAGCCCCATCGCCACCGGCACCAGCTCGATCCCCTGGGAGAGCCGCACCGATCCGAACGTGAACCGGCTCACCCCCGAGATCGGCTCCATCCCCACGCTGCCGAGCGCGAGGCCGAGCCCGACCATCAGGAACGCCTTCACCAGCGAGCCGCCCGAGAGCCGCGACAGGACCGCGAGGCCCATCACCGTCAACGCGAAGTACTCGGGCGGCCCGAAGCCGAGCGCCGCCTCCGCCAGGAGCGTGGCGAACAGGATGAGGCCCAGCACCCCCAGCGTACCGGCGACGAACGAGCCGACGGCCGAGACCGCGAGCGCCGCGCCGGCCCGGCCCCGGCGGGCCATCTGATAGCCGTCCAGGGCCGTCACCACCGAGGCCGCCTCGCCGGGAACGTTGACGAGGATCGAGGTCGTGGAGCCGCCGTACATGGATCCGTAGTAGATCCCGGCGAGCATGATCAGCGCTGTCGTCGGGTCGAGGGCGAACGTGGACGGGAGGAGCAACGCCATGGCGCCGACCGGGCCGATCCCCGGGAGGACGCCAACGAGTGTCCCGATCACGACGCCGGCCAGGCAGGCGAGCAGGTTCGACGGGCTCAGGGCGACCGAGAAGCCGTAGACCAGCCCCTCAACAGCGCTCATCCCTAACGGGTCCAGACTCCCGCGGGCAGCGGCACCCCCAGCAGGACGCCGAAGAGGTAGTACGACGCGGCTGTCGCGACGACGGCGAGCGCGGCCACGACCGGCCACCGGGCAAGACCGAAGAGCCGAAGGATCACGACGAGGAGGCCAGGCGCCGTCACGGCGTAGCCCAGCCAGGGGAGGAAAAGACAGAAGGCCGCCAGGACGGCCAGCACCCCTGTGACGCGCTTGCCGGCCTCGGCCGGTGGACCCGCCGCAGCCGCAGAGCTCGCGCGGAGGGACTGGAAGACGAACGCCGAGCTGGAGGCGACCAGGAGCAGCCCCACGGCGACGGGGAAGAGGCCCGGCCCGGGCTGCTCGACGCTCCCCGGGGACAGCCGGAGGGCCGCGACGAGATACGCGGCGCTGGAGGCGAGGAAGGCGAGAGCCGCCACCAGGGGGAGCCGGCTCATCCTACTTCTTCCCCAGCCCCAGCCGCCTGATCAGCTCCTCGTTCCTCCGGTAGGAGTCCCAGAGCTCCTGCTTGAGCGCCTCGGATCCCTTGTACTCGATGACGTAGCCGCGCGTCTTGGCCATCGTGACGAAGACCGGCTCGTCCATCGCCTGCCGGGCCGCGTCGTGGATCGTCTTCACGACCCCCGCCGGCGTCCCCTTCGGCGCGATCAGGAGGTAGTAGACGCCCAGCGTGAGGTCATGGCCGAGCTCGCGGAACGTCGGAGCCTCGGGGAAGAGCGGATTCCGGCCCTCCTGGTAGACGGCGAGGATCCGCGCCTTGCCCGCCTGGACGTGGGAGATGATCTCGGAAGGATGGACGTTCAGCCCGTCGATATGGCCACCGAGGAGGGCCGGCACCGACTCGGCGCCTCCCGCGAACGGGACGTGGGTCAGGTCCACCTTGGCTTCGAGCTTCAGCGCTTCCAGGTTCAAGTGGAGGATGGTCCCGACCCCGGGGCTCCCGACGCGGAGCTTTCCGGGCGCGCTTTTGGCCGCCTCCAGGAACTCCCGCATGGTCTTCCAGGCGCTGTCCGCTTTCACCGCGAAGACGATCGGCAGGTTCACCAGCTTGATGATCGGCTCGTAGTCGTCGGGCGTCTTGTACGGGAGGGCGGTGCGGTGGGGCTGGACCGTGAGGACGGCGACGGCGCTGATCCCGATCGTGTAGCCGTCGGGCCCGGCCTGGACGACCTCGGCGTTTCCGATCGTGCCGGCAGCGCCGGGCCGGTTCACGACCGCCACCGGTTTCGGGAAGTGCCGCTTCAGCGCCTCCACCAGGTTCCGGGCCACGATGTCCATCGCGCCGCCCGCGGGGAACGGGCAGATCATCGTCACCGGCCGCTCCGGGTACGCCGCGGCGACCGCCTCGATGGGGGAAAGGAAAGCCGTTACCAGGAGAAGCAAGATCGGTCGGGTGAACAGGCGCATCGTCAACCCTCCATCAGCTCACAGTGTCTGGATCGACCCAAGCGCGCCGCGCCCCCCGCTCACGCGGGCCGAGGGGGGGCGCGCCGGGTCGCCTCGAAAGGCGCGGGATCGAACTCGCCGGGCGCGGGCGTGTAGGCGATCTTCGCGCCACCGGCGAGGATTGCCTCTACGCCCCCGGCCACCTCGATCCGGCGGCGCTGGTCGGCCTTCGCCCGCGCGTCGACCTGCTCCGTGTCCACGATCCCCCGCAGCTCCCGCACGCAGGCCGCGCGGACGTCGGCGTACTGCGGATCGGTGCCCAGGTCCCGCGTCTCGTCCGGGTCCACGGCGAGGTCGAAGAGCTGCGGTGGGTAGCCGACGTAATGGACGTACTTGTAGCGCGCCGTGCGAAGCATGAAGGTCCCGCTCGGCGACATGATGGCGTGGTACTCGCTGAACGCGGTCCGCGGCCGGTCCACCTCCCGCGCCAACCCGATCAGCGACTCGCCAGGCAGGTCCCGGTCCTCGTCAGCAAGCCTCGCCCCGACAGCCTCGACGAGGGTCGGGAAGATGTCCACCAGCATGGCATTCGTCCGCACGACGTGGCCCCGGGGGACGTCGGGACCGGCCATGATCAGCGGGACCGCCACCGAGCTCTCGTACATCGCGCTCTTCCACCAGAGGCCGTGGTCGCCGAGCAGCTCGCCGTGGTCCGTCGAGTACATGACCCGCGTCGTCGCTGCGAGCCCGGCCTCGCTGAGGGCGTCGAGGACGATTCCGACCTGCTCGTCGAGAAAGCTCACCAGCCCGTAGTAGGCAGCCAGGGCCTTCCGGAGGGTTTTCTCGTCGAGCGGCTCCTCGAGCGCCTGCTGCCGCCGCCTGAGATCGATCACGGGGTGGCGCGGCCAGGCTTCCGGAGCGTGCTGGACCGGGAGGGGAACCGAGTCGAGCGGATAGAGGTTGAAGTAGCGCTCCGGGACGACGAGGGGGAAGTGGGGCGACACGAACCCGACGAACAGGACCCACGGCCGGCGTTGATCCCCCGCCTCCTCCGCAAGCCAGCGGGCCGTGGCCTCCGCGATGGCGCGGTCGTAGCGGATATACTCGCTCTCCCCCGGCCTGGCCTCGACCACGTACCTCCGGCTGTGCGGCCGGGGCGGCATGTCCCCGCGGAGGAGGCCGTAGAGGTCACCGACACCTTCGACAACGTGCATCGGCACGCGCTGGTCGGGAAAACCGCTCGGGTCACCGGCCCGCCGGTAATGGAGCTTGCCGATCGTGGTGACCGTGTGCCCCTGCGCGGTGAGCCGGTGACCCCAGCTCGGCGCCTCGGGGCCGACGTACGGGGTGGCGTTGTCCCACGAGTTCACCGCGTGCGCGTAGCGGCCGGTCGCCAGGCTGGCCCGCGACGGGACGCAGATCGGGGTCTGGCAGTAGGCGCTCGCGAAGCGCGTGCCGCGCGCCGCAAGGGCGTCGAGGTTCGGCGTCCTCACCACTGGGTTCCCGTAGCAGCCGAGGATGCGGCGGCTGTGCTCGTCGGACAGGACGAACAGGACGTTCGTGGGTCGCACGCCTCGCCTCACTTCTTCTTCAGGCCCAGCGACTCCACGAGCTTTCCGTTCTGCTCGAAGGAAACCCACAGCTCCCGCGTGATCGCCTCGGGCCCCTGGTAGTCGATATCGATGTCGCCCTTCTTCATCAGCTCGACGAACGATGGCTCTGCCAGGGCCTTCTTGAACGCGTCATGAATCGTCTGGACAACGGCTCTGGGGGTCCCCTTGGGGACGATCAGCGGGTAGTACACCCCGAGCGTCACGTCGTAACCCAGCTCCTTGAAGGTCGGCGCGTCGGGAAAGAGCGGGTTGCGCGCCTCCTGGAAGACGCCGATGACCCGGATCTTCCCCGCCTTGATGTGGGGCAGGACGGGCGCCGGGTGCGCCATCGCGACATCCACGTGCCCGCCGAGCAGGGCCGGAATCTGCTGGGGTCCCTCGAAGGGCACCACCGTCATGTCCACCTTCGCCAGGAGCTTCAGGTGCTCCAGGTCGAGATGGAGGATGGTGCCGATCCCGGGGACCCCGACCCTCACCTTGCCGGGGTTCGCCCGCGCGTACTCCAGGAGTTCCCGCGCGGTCTTCCAGGGCGAGTCGCTCCGCACGAAAAGGACGACCTGGAGGGTGACCAGCTTCATCACGGCGATATAGTCGTCGGGGGTCCGGTACGGGAGGGCGGTCAGCTGCGGCTGCACGGTCAGGATCGCCACAGCGCCGAGACCCAGCGTATAGCCGTCGGGCCTGGCCTGGACCACCTCCGAGATCCCGATGGTGCCGGCGGCCCCGGGCCGGTTCACGACGACCACCGGCTTCGGCAGGTGCTTTTTGACCGCCTCAGCCAGCCCCCGCGCCACGATGTCCACCGCGCCCCCCGCCGGGAACGGCGCGATCAGGGTGATGCTGCGTTCCGGGTACTCGGCCGGCGCGAGAGACGGGAGGCCCAGGGAGGAAAGCCCGACGATCAAACCCACGATCGCGAGGCGCATCGCGCTCCTCCTCTCTCACACTTCCATCAGGTCTTCACCGACGAGCAGTTTTCCCGTGAAGTCCTTCGCGACGACGCGCTGGAGGTCGGCGGGGTCGGTCCGGTCCGTCAGGTGCGAGAGGACCAGCGTCTTCACTGCCGCCGCGGCGGCCACCTTCCCGACCTGATCGGGAAGCGTATGATAGCTCCCCAGCCGCGCGACCTGGACCTCCCAGGAGGCGAAGCCGCCGCCGGGGTTCAGGCGGAGCGTCGTCACGTCGGTGCACTCGTGGATAAGGACATCCACCTCGCGGCAGTGCCGGATCAGGTTCTCGCACGGTCGCGTGTCGCCTGAGACCGCGACCGACCGCTCGGCGCCGTCGAAGCGGAAGCCGAAGGCCGGCTCCACGGGCAAGTGCTCCACCAGGAACGCGCTGATGCGGACGTCGGCCGACTCGTAGATCACGCCCGGCGCGATCTCGTGAACCTCGACCCGCGGTCCCGGCCGCTGGTCCTGGTGCGCCCGGCGCACCTCGATGTCGTAGTCGTGGAGGCGGAGCAGGTCGTCCACGTACCGCCGCGTCCCGGATGGCCCCCAGACGTGGAACGGCGCGTTCTGGCCCATGATCCAGCGGCTCAGCACGAGGTGCCCGAGGTCGATGGTGTGATCCGAGTGGTGGTGGGTGATCAGGACGTGGTGAACATCCAGCGGCGAGACCCCGATGGAGACGAGCTGGCAGGCGACGCCGCTGCCGCAATCCACGAGAAAGCGCTCGCTCCCGACGTCGAAGAGCTGGCTCGGCCCGCGACGTCTCGGGTTGGGCCGCGGGAAACCGGTTCCCAGGAGCGTCACACGCACGGTCCACCACGGTACCCTGGGAACCCGGTGGACCATTCGGCGATAGCCCCCACCCCGACCGTGTGGGCGTTGCGTCCCGTCAGGAGGCACGCCCGGGTGGGTGAGCACATGGACGTCACGTGGAAGTTGTTGTAGCGGAGGCCGTCGGCCGCGAGCCGGTCCGCGTTCCGCGTCTCGATCTCCGAGCCGTAGCAGCCGAGATCGGCGAAGCCCACATCGTCGAGGACGACGAAGAGGACGTTGGGAGCGCCCTGGGGTGGCCGCGGCCGCTCGGGCCACCAGGGTGTCGACTCGCGGTATGTGCGGCCGATGACACCGCGAAAACCGGAATCGGTGTTCGACACGGTTCCCTCCAGGGCCCGCGTCAGTCGAGCTTTATCAGGTCGCGCCAGCTGTACCTGGGACGATACCCGAGCACGGCCTCGGCGCGCCTGTTGGAGATCGCCGGCTGAGTCCCGCGCAGCGCGGCCGCCATCTTCTCCGCTCCAGGGTAGTAGCGGGGCAGCAGGTTCGCAAGGGGCTCACGCGCGAGTGGATCGGCCGCGCCGGCGAAGAAGACGCTGTACCCCGGCAACTCCCGCTCGACCGCGAGACGGAACACCAGCGCGGCGTCGCGGATGTCGACGTAGCTGAACAGGTTGCCCGCGGCAAGCTCGGGATGCTCGAGGCGCGGCCGGAGGCGCGTGTCCAGCTCCTCCGGCGTCACGAGATAGCACGGACGGAGCGCCACCGCCGACCCACCGGTCCGCCGCTGCCAGGCCTTGAGGATCTCTTCGGTGACGAGCTTCGAGAGCCCGTACGCGTTATGGGGAGCGAGGGGGTGATCCTCGTCCACCGGCAGGTAGGCGAGCCTGAAGGTGTCCCTCGGCGCCATGAAGCCGAGGAGCGCGGGACTGCTCGCGAACACGAGCTTCGGCACGCCGAGGGTGGCGGCGGCCTCGGCTACGTGAAACGCTCCCAGGACGTTGGACGCAAACTGCACCTCCTCGCCGAAGAGCCCGGGGTAGGTAATCGCGGACAGGTGAACGATCACATCCGCGTCCCTCACCGCGCCGACGACCTGGCCGAGGTCACGATGATCGCCGAGCCGGACGCGGATGCCCTCGCTCTCCTCGGGGCGCTGCTGATCGAAAACGAGGATGTCGTGCTCCTCGCGCAGCTCGGCGACCACCGCCCGGCCGAGCCGTCCGCTGCCCCCGGTCACGACCACCCGCATGGCGTGGACCTCACCCGCCGTTCCAGAAGCGCTCGGCCAGGTCCAGAATCTCGCCCATGGGCTCCCTCGTATCTGGACGCCGCGATCCCCGGCGGCCCTGCTATCCGCTGACGGTTCCCGCCTCCTCCCGGGCTACCAGAACTTCTCCCACTTCACGGACCTGCGATCGAGACCCTTCGCCATCAGGACGTCGCGGATCCTGTTGATCGTCTCGCCCCCGCCCGACACGTAGGCCACGAGCCCCTCAACCGATCGGACGACCCGCTCCACCGCCTCCTCGGGTTCGCCCTTCTCCCCGTCCCACCCGCCGGTGGCCTCCCTCACGACCGGCAGATAGCCGAAGGCGGGATAGCGGCGGCTCAGCAGCCTGAACTCCGGGTCGTAGGCGAGCCAGGAGGGATCCCGGCCCCAGTAGATCAACGTCGCGGGCCGGCCGAAGCCGGTCTGAAAGCAATCCCAGAGGATCGAGCGGATCGGGACGATCCCGATCTCCTCGGCGACGAAGAGGGGCCGCCGGGGGTCCGCGCGCTTCAGGACAAAGCCACCCATCGGCCCTTTGAACTCGACCGGGTCGCCCACCTTGAGGCTCGTGAACCACCGGGAGCCGATCTGGCCGGGAGCCACGTCGGCGCAGAGGGTGATCACGCGACGGCTCGAGGGCGGCGAGGCCAACGAGTAGGCGCGAACGGTCTTGGGGCCGAAGGGGATCGAGACCCACTGGCCGGCCTCGAAGCCGAGCTCCGGAGGGTCCTCCATCCTGAGATCGACCTCGAAGATCGCGGGAGTCAGGCGCCGCCCCGCCTCGACGCGGCTCTTGCCCACGACCACCTTGGGGGCCATGCCTACCCCTTCCTTCGGAAATGGGGCAGGATCTCGGACGCCAGGATCTCGAGCTGCTCCTCCTCCTCGGCGGATTCGCAGATCGGGTTGAGGAGGAAGTAGCCGCAGCCGGCCTCGGCGAAGCGCTCGATCTGCTCGATGCACCGGGAGGGAGTGCCGATGAAGCCATACTTCTCGGCCAGCGGGGCGAAGTCCTGGTTGTAGCGTTTCGACAGACGCCTGACCCACGTATCCCGCGCCTTGTCGTGGTCCTTTCCCGCGGTGATGAAGGTGAGGTGGGCGGTCTCGAGCGGTCCCGGCTCTCGCCCCGCGGCGAGGGCCGCCTCACGCATCGTCTCCACGCTCCGCCTGTAGCGGTCCGGCGTCACCACGTAAGAGACCCAGCCGTCGCCCAGCTTTCCCGCACGGCGGAGCGCGGCGTCCGACCGGCCCCCGATCCAGATCCGTGGGCCGCCGGGCTGGACCGGTTTCGGGTCGATGCTCACGCCCTCGAACTTGACAAACCTTCCCGCGAACGACGCGGGCGTCCGCGTCCAGAGCGCCCGCAGCACCTCGATCCCCTCGTTGACACGAGCCCCGCGCTCGTTGTGAGGGATGCCGCAGGCCTCGAACTCCTTGGGGTTCTCCCCTCCCACGCCGACGCCGAAGATCAGCCGCCCCTGCGAGAGCACGTCGAGGGTGGACGTGGCCTTGGCCACCGCGGTCGGGTGGCGGAGCGCCAGGAGATACACCGCCGTCCCGAGCCTGACATGACGGGTGATCGCGGCATAGGACGCAAGCAGCGTGAGAGACTCGTAGAGCGGGTTGTGGAAGCTCACGTGGTCGCCGGTCCAGAGCGAGTCGAAGCCGAGCGCCTCGACACGCTGGGCGAGGGCGAACTGCTTCTCCGGCGGGTGGAGCGAGAGCTGGGCGCCGAACCTGATCATCGCGGGAAGGCGTCCTTCAAGCCGCCGTCCACCGTGAGGGTGCACCCGGTGGTCTTGGCGGAGCGGTCCGAGGCGAGGAAGCAGACCGCCTCCGCCACATCCTCGGGAACGATCGAGACCCCGAGGAGGTTGCGCGTCCGGTAGAACGCCTCGAGCTGATCCTCGGAGATTCCCTGCGCCCGCGCGCGCTCGCGCCGGACCTGTGGCGACCAGAGCCTGGAGTCCTGGAACACCGCATCGGGGTTGACGATGTTGGCGCGGATGCCGAAGGGCCCGCCCTCGAGGGCCAGGACTTTGGCGAGCTGGGCTTCGGCGGCCTTGGAGGCGGAATAGGCACCGAAGTCCTTGCCCGGGGACATGACGTTCTTCGTCGCGACGAAGACGACCGCTCCGCCGAGCCCCTGCGCCTTGAGGACGCGGAGCGTCTCGCGTACCACCAGGAAGTGGCCCGTCGCGTTCACCGCCAGGCTCCGCTCCCAGTCCGCCAGCTCGGTCCGGTCGAGAGCTGCAGCGTGCGCCACCCCGGCGTTGGAGACGACGATGTCGAGGCCCCCGTAGGCGAGCACGGCTTCCTCGACGGCCCGGCCGACCGAGGCCTCACGGGTCACGTCCATCGCGAGCCCGAGGGCCCGGCCCGCGCCGTGCGCACTGCTGATCTCCTCAGCCGTCTTGAGCGCCCCGGCCCCGTCCAGGTCTCCGATCACGACGTGGGCGCCCTCCCGAGCGAGCCTGAGCGCCACCGCCTTGCCGATCCCGCTCGCCCCTCCCGTGACCAGCGCGATCCGCCGCGCCAGCTCCTTCTCGGGAGGCGCCAGGGTGAGCTTGTACAGCTCGAGCGGCCAGTACTCGACGTCGAAGGCCTCCTTCGAGGTCAGCGAGACGTACCGGCCGAAACTGGAGGCGGCGCCGAGGACGGAGATCGTATGGTGGTAGAGATCCGCGACGATCCCGGCCGTCCGCGCGTCCTTGCCCGTCGTGAACATCCCGAGCCCCGGGATCAGGATTATCCTGGGGAAGGGGTCCAGGAGCGTGGCGCCCTCGAAGCGGTTGGCCTCGAAGTAGGCGGTGTAATCGGTCACGAAGCGCTCCACGGCGTCTCCGAGCACAGCCTTGAGCCGGTCCGGATCGCCGGGACGATCGGCCCGCACGAAGCAGGGAAGCCGCTTGGTGTAGATCGTGTGATCGGGCGTCGCCGGGCCGACCTGCGAGAGCGTTGGCGCCTCGATCGAGGCCACGAACTCCAGGACGTCGGGAGCATCGTCGAAATGGAGGATCGCCCGTCGGGCGCGGCTCACCAGCCCCCGGAGGAACGGCGCGACCGCCAGCGCCACCTCCCGACGGGCGTCGGGGTCGAGGGGAGCCACCTGCACCCCACCGAAGCGCCGTCGCCCCCTGCCCTTTGCGCCGATCGCCGCCTCGGCTCGCGTAATCAGGTCAAGCGTCGCGAGGTACGCTGCCCTCGCCGTGCCCCCCCAGTTGATCGTGCCGTGCTTTTCCAGAATCACCGCCCTGGCCTCTGGATTCTCCCGGAGCGCCAGTGCCACGTCCTTGGAAAGCCGGAAGCCCGGACGCCGGTAAGGGATCGCCACGACCTCCCGCCCGTAGACCTGGCGCAGCAGGTCGGCGCAGCGGTCGGTGTTGGTCAGCGAGACGATGGCGTCGGCATGGGTATGGATGACGACCTCGAAGGGCAGGAAGCCATGGAGGAGGGTCTCGATCGACGGCCGCGGGCCGCCGGGCTCCTGGAGCGCGTGCACGAGGTAGTCCACCATCTCCTGGTCGCCCATCTCGTCCCGCTCGAGGAGCGCCAGCAGGTCATCCATCCGGACGCCGGGGAAGTCCTTCCGGGTGATGGTCTTGAGATCTGAGCCGCTCCCCTTCACCCTGAGAACTCTGACCTCCCGCCCGGCGAAGTCGCGCTCGACCACCTTGATCGAGGTGTTGCCGCCACCCCAGACCACGAGGGAGGTCTCGGCACCGATGAGGCGCGAGGCGTAGACGAGCAGATCGAGGCTTGAGAGGCCCTTCGTCTCGGCGTCGGACCAGCGCGAGTCCATCGTGGCCCCACGATACACCGAAGAGGGCAAACCAGTAAAGGCGACGAGGTTGACAGGACGCAGGTGCGCCACTAGCATTTGGGGGACTGGTCGCCGAACCGACGGCGACGCGGAGGGTCGGGCGCGCAATGGGAGCTGCGGCGAGGGTCGAGGGGGATGACGCGATGAAGGGTCTGATGATGGACTACCCGCTCACGCTGACCCACTTCTTCGAGCGGAGCCGCCGGCTGTTCGCCCGGAAGGGCATGGCCACGCGCGTGCCGGCAGCCCCGCTGTTCCGGTACACCTACGCCGAGTTCGGTGAGCGCGTCATGCGGCTGGCCGGTGCGCTCCAGGCGCTGGGGCTCCGCCGGGGCGACCGGGTCGGCACCTTCGCCTGGAACTCCCACCGCCACGCGGAGATCTACTGGGCCGTCCCGCTCCTCGGCGCGGTCCTCCACACGGTGAACATCCGCCTCTCGCCCCAGGACCTCACCTACATCATGAGCCACGCGGGAGACTCGGTCCTCTTCCTGGACGCGAGCCTCTGGCCCCTCATCGACCCGATCAGGAAGGACCTGAAGACGGTCCGGCACTACGTCGTCATGCCTGAAGCTGCGCGCGTGACTCCGGCGGGCGTGCTCGAGTATGAGTCGCTGCTCAGCGACGCCAAGCCCGTGACCGAATGGCCCCGGCTCGAGGAGGACGACGCCGCGGGGATGTGCTACACCTCGGGAACCACCGGCCACCCGAAGGGCGTGGTCTACAGCCACCGCGCCATCTTCATCCACTGCCTGGCCCAGGCGATGACGGACTCCTTCGGGATCTCCGAGAAGGACGTCATCCTCCACATCGTCCCGATGTTCCACGCCAACGCCTGGTGCGTGCCATTCGCCGGGACGATGGTCGGCGCGACGCAGATCTTCGGCGGCCCCAACCCCCAGCCCCGCGACATCGCCGAGCTGATCCAGGCGGAGAAAGTGACCTTCGTCGGCGCGGTGCCCACGGTCTGGATCGCGATCAAGGAACTGGTGGAGAAAGAGTCGTTCGACCTCTCCTCGATCCGCTGCATCCCGATCGGCGGCTCGGCCGCTCCGAAGAGCCTCCTCGAGGTCTACGAGAAGAAGTTCGGCGTCACGATGACCCACGCCTGGGGGATGACCGAGATGACCCCGCTCGGGACTATCTCGCGGCTGAAAAGCTACATGGAGGCCTGGCCCGACGAGCAACGCTACGCGGTGAGGGCCAAGCAGGGGTACGTCAGCGTCGGCGTCGAACTCAGAGCCGTGGACGATGAGGGAAAGGAAGTCCCCTGGGACGGCAAATCCATGGGGGAGCTCCAGGTGCGCGGCCCCTGGGTCGTGAAAGGCTATTACAACAATCCCGACAGCGCGAAGTCGTTCACACCCGACGGCTGGTTCAAGACCGGCGATGTCGTGACGATCGACCCCGAGGGGTACATCCAGATCATGGACCGCACCAAGGACCTGATCAAATCCGGCGGCGAGTGGATCTCGAGCGTGGACATGGAGAGCCTCCTCATGGCCCACCCGAAGGTCCTCGAGGCCGCCGTCATCGCTGTCCCCCACGCCAAGTGGGTCGAGCGCCCGCTCGCCTGCGTCGTCCCCAAGCCCGAGGCGAAGGGCGCCCTCACGGCCGCGGAGCTGATCGAGTTCCTCAGGCCCCAGGTCGCCAGGTGGTGGCTCCCCGACGCGATCGTCTTCCTGGACGCCATCCCCAAGACCAGCGTCGGGAAGTTCGACAAGAAGGTCCTCCGGGAGCAGTTCAGGAACTGGACGCCGGAGGCGTGAGCCGTTGGGAGGAGTGGCAACTGCCGCCAGCAGCGGCGAACGAAAACCCGAACTGACCAGCACCCATGGAGGGGGAAGGTCATGGTGACGCGTTGGCTTCTCACGATCGCAATCGTAGTGGCATGGGCCGTGATGCCGGCCGACCGCGCCTCCGCCCAGGACGCGCGCCTGGAGGCCGCCCGGAAAGAAGGGAAGGTCGTCTGGTACACCTCGCTCGCGCTCCGCAGCGCCGAAAAGGTCGCCAAGATGTTCGAGGCGGCTTACCCGGGGATCAAGGTGGAGGTCCACCGGACAGGCTCGCAGCGGGTGCTCCAGCGGCTCATGCAGGAGCTGCAGGCGAACATCAAGAACGCAGATGTGGTGCATACGTCGGACGCCGGCCACTTCGTGCTGCTGAAGGAGAAAAAGCTCCTCATGCAGTACACGCCCGCGGGCGTCGAGAAGTTCCCGTCCGGCTTCAAGGACCGGGACGGCTACTACTACGGCCTGCGCGCCACCCTCACGGTCATCGCGTACAACCCGAAGCTCGTCTCGCCAGCCGAGGTTCCCAGGACGTGGAAGGATCTTCTCGATCCGAAGTGGAAGGGGAAGCTGGTCACGGCTCACCCTGGCTACAGCGGGCTCATCGCGACCCACGTGCTCGCCCTGGTGAACCTCCACGGGTGGGACTACTTCAAGCAGCTCGCCCAGAACAAGCTCATGCTGGTTCAGTCGGCGGTTGACCCGGCGGGCGTGGTGGCTTCCGGAGAGCGGCCTGTGGCCGTGAACGGGGGCGACTACACCTTCTATCAAAGCAAGAAGAAGGGGAATCCGATCGAGATCGTCTACCCGAAGGAAGGTGTCCCGCTCATCGTCTCACCCGCCGCCATCACCAGCTTCGCGCCTCACCCCAACGCCGCCAAGCTCTTCACCGACTTCACCTTCAGCAAGGAGGTCCAGCAAGCCCTGGCGGACAGCGAGGGTCTCTACACGGGGCACCCGGAGGTGAAGTATCCGGCTGACAAACCCAAGCTGAACGAGCTGAAGCTCCTCCCAGCCGACGCGGACGAGCTGGAGAAGCGGAACGAAGAGATCAAGAAGCGCTTCGTGGAGTTCTTCGGCGCGTAGGGTCGCCCGGTGAATCGAGAGACCACGGTCCTGTCGCGCGCGGTCGTTTCCCGCCTCGAAGGAATGGAGCGCTCCGTTCCTGTCTGGATCCTGGCGGCCCTGACCCTGGCCCTCCTGATCCTCCTCCCCCTCGGCTGGCTCGCCCACGTGAGCGTGTCGAGCGAGGGCGGCGTCACGCTCGCCCACTACCGGAAGGTGTTCACCGACCCGCACCTGCAGAAGGCGCTCTGGAACACCCTCGTCCTGGCCATCTGGGCGGGGCTTGCGTCGCTGGCGATCGGCGCGCCCATGGCCTGGCTCTCGTCGCGGACGGACCTCCCGGGAAAGCGGTTGATCCGCGGCCTCATCATGGCGTCGTTCGTGACGCCGCCCTTTCTCGGCGCCTTCGCCTGGGTAATGCTGGCTGGGCCGAACGCGGGGCTCCTTAACAAGCTGTACCGCAGCCTCACAGGCGCCGAGGACCCGCTCTTCAACATCTTCACCATGCCCGGGCTCATCTTCGTCGTGGCCCTCTACACCTTCCCCTATGTCTTCATCATGATCGCCAACACCCTCGACCTGATCGCCTCAGACCTGGAGGAAGCGGCTGCTGTCCTCGGGGCCGGCCGCCTCCAGGTCGCGCTGACGATCACGCTCCCCCTCGTCGCCCCGGCCATCCTGAGCGGCTTCATCCTGGCCGTCCTCCAGGCCCTGGCGCTCTTCGGCTCGCCGGCCATCCTGGCGCTTCCCGCGGGTTTCCACACGATCACGACCCAGATCTGGGCCCTCTTTCAGTACCCGCCGAAGGTGGAGATGGCCGCGGCCTTTTCCATCCCGCTCCTCCTGGCGACGGCGCTCCTCCTGCTGATGCAGAAGAAACTCCTCGGGCGGCGCGGCTATGCGAGCGTGGGGGGGAAAGGCGGCCAGCGCCGGAGCGTGGGGCTGGGGCCCTGGCGCTACCCCGCGCTCCTCGGCTGCCTCGCCGTCATGGCCTGCGCCATCTTTCTTCCCTACGGGATCCTGGCGAAGGCCGCCCTCTCCCGCGCGTGGGCCCAGCCGATGACGTGGGAGAACCTCACCCTTGGGAACTTCGCGTTCACCTTCTTCCAGTACAGCTCAACCCAGGCCGCCATCCTCAACACGCTCGAGCTGGGCGTTATGACCGCGTGCGTGGGGGCGGGGCTGGCCGCGCTCCTCGCCTACATCGCGAACCGACGGATCATCCTCGGCCACCAGCTCCTCGCCTTCTTGGCCCTCGCCCCCATCGTCATCCCCGGCGTCGTGCTGGCCGTCGGGCTCTTCGTCGCGTATACGCGCCCGCCGCTCCTCCTCTACGGCACCCTCTGGATCCTCTTCGTCGCCTACCTCACCAAGGAGATGCCGGTGGGCTACTCGCAGTCCGACGCCACGTTCCGCGGGATCCACGCCGAGCTCGAGGAGGCCGGTCGCATCCTCGGTGCCGGCCGCCTCCGCGTCCTCGGCGAGATCACGGCCCCCCTCGCGCGGAGTGGAATCATCGCAACCTGGTGCTTCATCTTCATCGGCGTGATCCGCGAGCTGTCGGCCTCGATCCTCCTGTTCACGCCCAGCACCAAGGTCATGTCGGTGGTGATCTTCGACCTCAAGGAGGAGGGGCACTTCGGCGCGATCGCCGTTCTCGGCCTCTTCATGCTCGCCATGACCTTCGCCATCGTGGTCCTGATGCAGACCGTCCTCGGGCGCGACTTCCTCGGCGCCAAGGAGTGAACGGGTTCGTTATCGCGAGCCACAGGCACGCATCGAGGCGCCAACGATGCCCGGCGTGACGATCAGGAACCTGACCAAACGGTACGGCCACGTGGCGGCCGTCGAAGGGCTCTCCCTCCAGGTCAAGCCCGGCGAGCTGGTGTCGCTTCTGGGTCCGTCGGGGTGCGGGAAGACGACGACGCTCCGCCTGATCGCGGGCTTTCTCAAGCCCGAAACGGGAGAGATCTGGGTCGCCGAGCGATGCCTCTCCTCACCGACGACCGTGGTCCCGCCGGAGCGGCGGCGGATGGCGATGATCTTCCAGAGCTACGCCCTCTGGCCCCACATGAGCGTGGCGGAGAATGTCGCCTACGGTCTCCGGTTCAAGAAGGGGCTGTCCAAGGCCGAGCGCGAACGGCGGGTCAAGGAGATCCTCAGGGTGGTCCAGCTCGACGGGTTCGACTCGCGCTACCCGGGGGAACTCTCAGGAGGACAGCAGCAACGCGTGGCGGTGGCCAGGGCGCTGGTGGTGGAGCCCGAGATCCTCCTCTTAGACGAACCTCTCAGCAACCTCGATGCAAACCTCCGAGAAGAAATGCGTTTCGAGATACGCCGCCTTCACGAGGCGTTCGGTATCACCACCCTCAACGTGACCCACGACCAGGTCGAGGCCATGGTGATCTCAGACCGGATCGCGGTGCTCCACGGGGGGCACGTGGCTCAGGTCGGGACGGCGGAAGAGCTGTTCCAGCAGCCGCGGACGCGCTTCGTCGCCGAGTTCATCGGGAAGACCAACCTAGTGGACGCCGTCGCAGCAGAGCCAGGCGTGGTGACGCGAGGCAGGCTGCGACTCAGGATCGCCTCCGCAGACCTGAAGCCGGGCACGGCTGTGGCCGTTTCCGTCCGCCCCCATGAGATCGAGATCGTCGCGGACTCCCGGGCTCCGACGCTGACCGGGCACAACCTCCTGCGCGGGATGGTCCAGCGCGTGAGCTATCTCGGTGACACCGTGGACTGCCAGGTCCAGGTGGAAGGAAGCGATATGATCCTGCGCGTGGCGGCTCCGCCCTCGTTGCGCCTGCAGCCGGGCGACGCCGTCAACCTGGCCGTGGCGCCGGTTGCGTGTATCGCGTTGACCGACAGGGAAGAGTGAGTTGCCACAAATCCGCCGCCCGCTCCTAGGCCTCCAGCTCGCGAGGTCGATCCGGAGAACCAGTTGCAAACGCGTCTCCGGAGGTTGTAGAGTAAGAGCCGAGAACAAGCGGGAGCTCGGGAAACCGGGCTGAGAGGGTGGCTGCTTTGCCACCGACCGCCTGAACCTGACCTGGGTAATGCCAGCGTAGGGAGGCGACAAAGACCCGAACGCCGCTGGGTTACCCCGGCGGCGATTCATTTTCAGAGCTAGAAGGAGTCAGCGATGGCCAACGCCGCGACGAAGCGACCTGCGTTCAGAAAAGTCTATGTCAACGGGAGCCATCCGGACCTTCGGGTCCCGATGCGCGAGGTCCTCCTGACCCCGCCGAACCCGCCGGTCCGCCTCTACGACAGCAGTGGGCCCTACACGGACCCCGCCTACCAGGCCGATCTCAAAACGGGCCTCGGACCGCTCAGGCTCGCTTGGGTACTGGCCCGCGAGGACGTGGAGGAGCTTCGCGAGCCGACGTCGAGCTACCGGAGGGAACGCGAGGCCGATCCGACCCTGGACGAGATCCGCTTCCCGGCGAGCCGGAGGTCCCTCCGCGCCAGGGCGGGGCGGCGCGTGACCCAGATGCACTACGCGCGGCGAGGGGAGATCACGCCGGAGATGGAGTTCATCGCCGTGCGTGAGGGTGTCTCCGCCGAGTTCGTGCGGCAGGAGGTCGCGCGGGGTCGGGCGATCATCCCGGCCAATATCAACCACCCCGAGTCCGAGCCGATGATCATCGGGCGCAACTTCCTGGTGAAGATCAACGCCAACATCGGCAACTCCGCGGTGACCTCCTCCATCGAAGAAGAGGTCGAGAAGATGCTCTGGGCGACCCGCTGGGGCGCCGACACCGTGATGGACCTCTCCACCGGCAAGAACATCCACGAGACCCGCGAGTGGATCCTCCGCAACTCCCCGGTGCCGATCGGCACGGTCCCGATC
>JACQWB010000006.1 GCA_016209385.1 Candidatus Rokuibacteriota bacterium | reverse complement strand
GTTCGGGTGGGTCCTCGGCCCAGCGAGCTCCGTGAACTCCCACGTCACAGGGTTGGGGATAGTAGTCATGTCATTCCCGGGTCCGAGATAGTATAAGGTTCGGAAGGGGCGGGTACCCGGGCATCCACGCCGAAGGCGTGGGGGTGCCTGGGTGGCCCCCCTCCGAGGAAGCTCATGGCAGCGGCCAGCCGAGCCAGTCGGCAGCCGCTCGCCCCATGATCCACTTCTTGTCCTCGCTCGAGAGGAAGTCGAGCGCCTCGGTGAAGAGGGTGACGGCCTGACGGTAGGGACAGGTGAGGCGCGAATAGTCGGTGCCCCAGAGCATACGACGCGGCCCGAAGGCATCGTAGACCCGGCGGATCTGCCGGTGCAGACCGGGAAACGGGTACGGCTCACTCGAGTAACACGGCAGCGCCGAGGGCTTCACTGCGACGTTCGCGTGGCGCGCCAGCGCCAGCACCTCGTCGAGGTGCGCAAAGGCTGCCTCGTCCCGGCTTCCCAGCGGGCACGCGAGGTGATCCAGGATGAGCTTCAGCCCCGGGTGACGCCCGGCGACGCTGTCCAACTGCTTCACCAGCCCCGGCACGAAGACCATCACGGGCAGCCCTGCGCGCTCCGCGGCGGCCCAGAACCAGTCAATCGAACTGCTCTCGAACCAGGCGCGCCACGGCGGGCGGTGGAGGGTCAAGCGCACGCCGACCATCCCCGGCTGCTCGCGCCACGTTGCGAGTCGGCTCGCCTCTGCCGGCGCTTCGAGGGGGAAGCGGCCCATTACGGCGAAACGATCCGGATATTGCCTTGCCGCCTCGAGAGCAAGGTCATTGCGGTCCCCTTCCCACGACGGCGGGACAAGGACGACGCGGTCCACTCCCGCCCGGCTCATCGCTTGGAGCAGCTCCTCGACACCCAGCGGCGTCGAGCGGTGGGCCTGGGCGGCCCGCCCCGGTGGCCACGGGCGGGCTGGGGTGTCCGCCCCCCAGATGTGCACCTGCGAATCGACGATCAGCATGCCGCCGCCACGCCTCACAGCATGGGCTTGAAGCCGCGGTCGATGGCGACGTCCACCAGGGTCGCGGCGGAAGCCGCCAGCGCCTTCTCCAGCGCGCCCCGCAGCTCCGCAGGCTTCTCCACCCGCTCGGCCTGGACGCCGAGCGCGCGCGCCAGCCCCACGTAGTCGACCTCGGGGTCCACCAGATCCATCCCCGGGTAGATCCCGCGCTTGGCCGAGTCGAGTCCCATGCCGAGCATCCCGGCCTTCAGGATCGCGTACGAGGCGTTGTTGAGGACGACGTACGTGATCGGCAGGCGGTAGCGGGCGCAGGTCCAGAGCGCCTGGCAGGCGTACATCACGGAGCCGTCGCCGATGGTGGCGACGACCTTCCTGCCCGGGCTGGCGAGCTGGACGCCGATGGCCGCGCCCATCCCCCACCCGAGCGTGCCCGTCTTGGAGCTGTAGAAGGAGCCCGGCGTCTTGAAGGGGAGGTAGCCCAGGACGTAGCGGAGGGAGGAGGCCGACTCGTCCACGACCACGGCGTCGTCGGCCAAGAGCGAGGCGAGCGTGTGGAGGAGAAAGGCCTGACCGATCGGGACGCGCTCGCGCTCCGCCTCGGCGGTCTCGCGCATCCCCTTGACGTACGCCGCGCGCCGCCGGCCGATCTCCGCGGCGCGGACGCTCGCGGCCTTTCGAGCGGCGACGTCGTATCGGGCGCCGACCTCGCCCGCGAGGGCCGCGAGGGCGGCTTTCGGGTCGCCGACGATCCCGAGGGTCACCGGGTAGCTCTTGCCCACCTCCCGCGCATCGGCGTCGAGCTGGATCACGGGAAGGCCCGGCGGGAACGGCTCGCCGGGGACGTGGAGAAACCACGTGAAGACGCTCGCTCCGACGATCAGCGCGCAATCGGCTTCGTCAAGCGCCTTGCGCACGCCCGTGACCGCAGGGAAGAGCCCGCCCCGCCAGAGCGGGTGGTCGCCGGGGAAGTTGGTCCGGCGGTACACCGGCTCGCCGTGCACGCGCGCGCCGATCAGCTCTGCCAGCGCGACCAACTCGCCGACCGCATTCGCTCGTGCCACACCGTCCCCCGCCACAATCAGGGGCGCCTTCGACGCGGCGAGCAGCCCGGCGGCCGCTGCCAGGGCTTCAGGCTCGGGGAGCGAGCGGGCCGCGACGGGCGGGCTCGGTGCCCCCGAATCCTCGATCACGGCCGTCATCAGGTCCATCGGAAGGGAGAGGAACACGGGGCCCGTCGGTGGGGCTTTAGCCAGCGCCAGAGCTCGGCGCAGCGCGCGCGGGGCCTCGTCAGGACGCCGCACCTCGTAGGACCACTTGGTGAACTGCTCGCTGAGCTGGACCAGGTCAGCGGCCAGGATCGGGTCCTCGAGGAGGAGACGGGAATCCTGCTGCCCCGCCGTAACCAGAAGCGGCGTCTTCGCGCGCGCGGCGTTGTGGAGGACCGAAAGCCCGTTGGCGAGCCCCGGGGCCACGTGGAGATTCACGACACCCACCGTCCCCGACGCCTGCGCGTAGCCGTCGGCAGCGGCCACCGCCGTAGCCTCCTGGAGCGCCAGGATGTACTCGATCCCAGAATCGGGCAGCGCGTCCAGAAACGTGAGCTCGGTCGTCCCGGGGTTGCCGAAGAGGTAGCGCACCCCTTCAGCCCTGAGGATCTCCATCAAGACCTGGGCGACCTTCATGGCAGCTCGGGATCAGGCTGGACGGGACCGACCTCGACGGCCGCGAGGCTGGACAGCGGAAGCGTGGACTGCGGGATGGGCGCGCTGCTACGACAATCGGAGGGGGCCCGGGTACCCACGCCGGAGGCGTGGGTGTCCCCCTCGGAGGCCTCCCCCAGGAATCGGTTGCGCGGGCGAAGCCCGCGCTCGAAGCGCATTACTCTAACAGGCTCCTACGCGGTGCCGGTGCGAGCGCGCTCGAAGAGTTCCTCCGCCCGAACCGTGTTGAAGACCCCGCAGATGCAGAACCGGGCGAGATACCTG
>JACQWB010000005.1 GCA_016209385.1 Candidatus Rokuibacteriota bacterium | reverse complement strand
GAGGGTGTTCCGGAGGAAGATGTCGGAATAGCCGGCCAGCGAGACCTCAACTTCCTTGATCCGCGCCCCTCCCGAGTCGTTGTGCCAGATGTTCGGCGCACCGGCCTTGACGGCGAGGTCCATGGTCTTGCAGATCTTCCGGGCGTAGGCGTCGGAGAGCGAGCCGCCGAACACGGTGAAGTCCTGGGCAAAGACGAACACGGGGCGCCCGTGCACGCGCGCCGAGCCGGTCACCACGCCGTCGCCGGGAATCTTCTGGTCTGCCATCCCGAAGTCCTGGCACTGGTGGACGACGAACTTGTCCACCTCGGCGAAGGAGCCCTTGTCCACGAGGCCCTCGATGCGCTCGCGCGCGGTCTTCTTGCCGGCCTTGTGCTGGCGCTCGACGCGCTCCGGCCCGCCCGCCAGCTCGGCTTCTCGGTTGCGGCGGCTAAGCTCCTGGAAGCGTTCCTGGAGGGACATTCGCGGCGCTCCGTGACGGCAAACAGCGGACGCGCGACCAGTATATGGACAGCGGTGACGGAAAGTCAACGAACGCTCACCCAGGGGCTTTTGACTTGGACCGCGGCGCTCTGCGATAATGCCCTCCCGTGACGACGCTGGCACTCCTTCTCATTACCCTCGCGGTCGTCGCCGTGGCGGGGGCCCTGATCCCGATGCTCCTGGCCCTCAAGCGGGTCGCGCTCAGGGCGGAGAGCGCGCTCCTCCTCATGGAGCAGGAGGTCCGACCGATGGCGGCCGAGCTCCGGGCGCTGGTCACCGAACTCCGCGCCCTCTCCCGGCACGCCAGCCAGGAGCTCGATCGGGTGGGGGCCGTGGCCGGGCGCGTGGACGACCTCTCGCAGCGGATCGGCAAACTGGCAGGGCTCCTGAGCGGCATGACGCGGGTAGGCCAGTTCGTCGGGGCCGCCGCCGGAGTCAAGAAAGGACTCGACGTCTTCATCACCAAGCTCATGAGCAAGGACCGGGGACACTGAAGGAGGGAGACCCAGATGGCGGAGCGAGGAGACGCGGCGGGGTACCTCGGGTGGTTCTTTCTGGGTGCCATCGTGGGCGCCGGAGCGGCCCTGCTCCTGTCGCCCAGGACCGGGAGGGAGACCCGCGATATTCTGAAAGAGAAGAGCGAGGAGTTCGCCCGGCGGGCGGGGGAGTTCGCCAGCGAGGCGCAGGTCAAGGCTGGAGACCTCTTCGACAAGAGCCGGGATTTGTTCGAGGAGCAGACCCAGCGGCTCATCTCGGCGTTCGAGGCTGGCAGGGCGGCCATGAAGGAGGAGATGTCGAAGGGCCACGCCGAGCCCTGATCGCCGCGCGACTTCGAGCGCGCACCCGCTTCGCGGGTACCCGGCCCGCGCAACCCGGGGGGGAGGCTTCGGAAGGGGGGCGAAGCCCCCCTCCGAGTAAATCTCTGGGGGAGGCCTCGGAGGGGGCCGTCGAGGCCCCCTCCGACTGCTTACAGGTGAACCGCGCGCCCCAGGGCGTCCAGCGTCGCCTCGAGGGCGGCCTCCGACAGCGTCGGGTGGGCGTGGATCGTGTGGATGATCTCCTCGAGCGTCGCCTCCAGCGTCCGCCCGACGGCGAACTCGTGGATCAGCTCGGTGGCCTCGGCACCCAGGATGTGAACGCCCAGGATTTCTCCTGTCGCCTTATCCGCCACCACCTTTAAGAATCCCTCGGCCTCGCCCTGGGCGAGCGCCTTGCCGTTGGCCTGGAACGGGAAGCGCCCCACGCTCACCTCGCTCCCCCGCGCCCTCGCCTGAGCCTCGGGCATCCCGATCGACGCGACCTGGGGGCGGCAGTACGTGCACGACGGGATGTTGGCGTAGTCCAGCGGCCGAGGGTCCTTGCCGGCGATGGCCTCCGCCGCCACGACACCCTCGGCCATGGCCTTGTGGGCCAGCAGCGGCGGGCCCGTCATGTCACCGATCGCGTAGAGCCCCCTGGTCGACGTTTCCATGCGCGGGGAGACCCTGACGTATCCCCGCTCCACGGCCACCCCCAGGGCCTCGAGGCCGAGCCCTTTCACCCGCGCGCCCCGACCCACCGCCATCAGGACCTGCTCGGCGGCGAGACGCTCGGCCTTGCCCTGGACCTCCGCCTCCACGACCACGTCGGCCTTGCCAGGCTTCACGGCGAGGACCTTCGCCCCGGTCTTGACCTCGATCCCCCGTCGCGTGAGGAGGCGGGTGAGCTGGGACGAGACCTCCTCGTCTTCCACCGGGAGGATGGCCGGCAGCGCCTCGAGGAGCGTGACCCGGACGCCGTAAGCGGCATAGACGTCGGCGAACTCCACGCCCACGGCGCCGGCCCCGACGATGATCAGAGACTGGGGCGCGTGCTCGTTCCGCACCGCGCCGTTCGAGGAGACGACCCGCGCTTCGTCGATCGGCACTCCCGGCAGCGACCTGGGCTCCGAGCCCACGGCGAGGATCACGGCGCGCGTTTCCACGGCCTGGGTGCCGTCGCGGCCCGAGACCTCCACGACGGTGGGACTCCGGAGCGTGCCACGACCCAGGATCAGCGTGACCTTGTTCTTCTTGAACAGAAACTCGACGCCCTTCGAGAGCCGGTCGGCCACCTTCCGGCTTCGCCTCACGGCTTCCGCATAGTCGGCCTCGAAGCCCGAGAGCTTGATCCCGAACTCGCGCGCTCGGTGGAAGAGCGCCACGACCTCGGCGTTGCGGAGGAGCGCCTTGGTCGGGATGCACCCCCAGTTGAGGCAGACCCCTCCCGGCCGGTCGTCCTCCACGGCGACGACCGACAGGCCGAGCTGGGCACAGCGGATCGCGGCCACATACCCGCCCGGCCCGGTCCCGACCACCGCCACGTCCACCTTCTGGGCTGCCACGCGTGTTCCCCTTTCCCCCTCACCTTACTCCTCTCCCCCCTCTCACCCTCCCTCTCCCCAGCGGGGAGAGGAGAAGAGGTGAGGGGCACCGGAGGGACAGGGTGAGGGGTGTTCTAGACGAGCAGGCGCAGGGGTTCTTCCAGGAGGCGCTTCACGTCCTGCAGGAAGCGCGCGCCCATGGCCCCGTCCATCGCCCGATGATCGCAGGACAGGGTGAGGCGCATCCGGCGGCCGACACCGAGCCGCTCGCCCTCCACCACCGGCTTCTGCACCACGGCACCGACGGCCAGGATGGCCCCCTCCGGGGGGTTGATGATGGCCGAGAACTCGTCCACATCGAACATGCCCAGGTTGGAAACCGTGAAGGTCGCGCCAGACAGCTCCTGAGCCCTGAGCCGCCGGTTCCGCGCGCGCTCGACGAGATCGCGCCCCTCCACGGCGATCTGGGTGAGCGACCTGCGATCGCAGTCGCGCAAGACCGGAGTGATGAGCCCTTCCTCCAGGGCCACCGCGATGCCGATGTGCGCCCGGTAATGAACGCGGATGGTTTCCCCCTGAAAGGAGGCGTTCACGCCCGGGTGCTTCAGCAGCGCCAGCGCGCAAGCCTTGACGATCATGTCGGTGACCGAAACCTTGGGCTGCCCCTCCAGCGCGTTCAGCTCCTCCCGGAGCTCCCAGGCCCGGTCCATGGCGACTTCCGCGGTCAGGTAGAAGTGCGGGACCGGTCCCTTGGCCTGCGCCATCCGCCGCGCGATGGCGGCCCGGATCGAGGAGAGCGGCACGTCCTGGTACTCGACCCCGGGCGCGCTCGGGACCGCGGCGGGGGCGGCGACGGCTTGCGCCGGCCGGGCCGCCGGCGCAGAGCTCAACGCCGCCTCGACGTCGCTGCGGACGATTCGCCCGCCCGGACCGCTCCCCTGGACGAGCTGGAGGTCCACTCCCGACTGAGCCGCGATCTTCTTCGCCAGGGGCGAGGCCTTGACCCGACCGGCCACGTCAGCGGTCACCGGCATGGGGACCGGAGGCGCCGGGGCCGGCGCGACGGCGGGAGCACGAGGCGGAGCCGGAGCGGGCGGCGGACCCGGCAGCGTTGCCGGTGCCGTCGTGGGTGCCGGCGCAGGGGAGGGAGGCGCCGCCAGGAGGGAGGCGATGTCTTCCGCCGCGTCGGCGATCACGGCAATCAGGCTCCCGACGGGTGCCCGCTCCCCCGCCGGAACGACGATCTTCCGGAGGACCCCGGATCCGAACGACTCGAGCTCGATGTCAGCTTTGTCGGTCTCGATCTCGGCGATGATCTCCCCGCCCGACACCGGGTCACCTTCCTTCTTCAGCCACTTGATGACCCGACCGGTCTCCATGGCCTCCGAGAGCTTCGGCATCACGACCTTGGTGATCGCCATCTACTCCTCCTCACAGGAAGACGCGCCGGGGATGCCCGGGCGAGCGAATCCGACGAGCCGTAGCGGGCGGCGAAGCGCAGGACGCCGCAGCGCTCCGAGCGACCCAACCGAGTTGGGGCGCGAGAACTAGCCCCCCGCCTCCGGGGGGATGGGGGGGCCAGCGGAGGCGTCCGAGCCGGGTACCCACGCCGGAGGCGTGGGTGAGCCCGTCGAGGTGAGGAGGTCTGAAGCGAGAACGGGCACCCCGGCGCGTGTTACGCATAGCAAACCTTGCGGATCGCGGCCTTGATCTTCTCTTTCGACGGGGTCTTGAGCTGCTCCAGGTTCCGCGCGTACGGCATCGGCGCGTTGGCGCCGGTCACCCGCTCCACCGACGCGTCCAGATCGTCGAAGGCGTGCTCGGTGATGAACGCGACGATCTCCGACCCCATGCCGGCGAAGCCGGCCCCGGCCTCGACCACGACCGCCCGGTGGGTCTTCCGGACGGACCCGATAATCGTGTCGATGTCCATCGGTCGCAGGGTCCGCGGGTCCACGATCTCGACCGAGATCCCGTCCCGCTCGAGCTCCTCGGCCACCTCGAGCGACCGGTACATCATCCCCATGTATGCGATCACGGTCACGTCGGTGCCCTCGCGCCGCACTTCCGCCACGCCGAGGGGAATCGTGAACTCGGGGTCCTCGGGCACGTCCCCCTTCAGCCCGTAGAGCGTCTCGGCCTCGATGAAGATCACCGGGTTGTCGTCCCGGATGGCGCTCTTGAGGAGCCCCTTCGCATCGCGCGGCGTGGAGGGGCGGACCACCTTGAGACCCGGCACGTGGTAGAAGTAGCTCTCCATGGACTGGGAGTGCTGGGCGGCGAGCTGATGCGCCGGGCCCCCGGGACCACGGATCACGATCGGGACGTTGTACTGACCCCCCGACATGTAGCAGAGCTTGGCCGCCGTGTTGACGATCTGATCGAGAGCGAGGATGGCGAAGTTGAAGGTCATCATCTCGACGACGGGCCTGAGCCCCAGCATCGCCGCTCCGATGCCGACTCCCGTAAACCCCGACTCGCAGATCGGGGTGTCGATCACCCGCTTCTCGCCGAACTCCGGGAGGAGGCCCTGGGTGACCTTGTAGGCCCCCTCGTAGACCCCCACCTCCTCGCCCAGGATGAAGACGCGCGGGTCCCGCCGCATCTCCTCGCGGAGCGCCAGGTTCAGCGCCTCCCGGTAGGTCATCACCCCCATGGCATTCCTCCGAGGGGGGCTCCGCCCCCCTTCCGAACTTCCCCCCGGGATTTCCTCGGAGGGGGGCTAGCGCCCCCCTTCCGAACCTCCCCCCGGGATTGCGAGGGCAAAGCCCTCGCTCGAACGCGGCCCGCCAAGGCTCTTCTGTCGTGCCAAGCTGATCGCCATGGCCTTCACTCTTTGTAGATGTCGGCAAGGAGCCACTCGTCGGGCGGCTCCGGGGAAGCATCCGCGAAGGCCACGGCGTCGTCCACGGTGTCGTTGACCTCCTTCTCCAGCGCTCTCAGGTCGGCCTCGGTGAGGATCCCGTCCCGCAGGCAGCGGTCGCGGAAGAGCGCGATCGGGTCCCGCTGCTTCTCCCGCTCGACCTCCTCCTTCGTCCGGTAGATCGCCGCCGAGGGGTCGCGCATCGAGTGGCCGCGGAAGCGGTAGGTTCGGGCTTCGATCAGCGTCGGCGTGTGCTCGGTCCGGGTGCGCGCCACCGCCCGCCCGACCACGTCGCGCACGGCCAGCACGTCCATCCCGTCCACGACCTCGCCCGGAATCCGGTAGGTCTCGGCAATCCGCCAGATCTCGGTCTGCGCCAGCGCGCGGTGGATGGCAGTGCCCATCGCGTAGCGGTTGTTCTCGCAGAGGTAGATGACGGGCAGCTTCCATAGGGAAGCAAGGTTCAGCGATTCGTGGAACTCGCCCTGGGGTACCGCGCCATCGCCGAAGGAGCAGAGCACGACCTGGTCGCCCCCCTGATACTTGACGGCAAAGGCCGCACCCGCCGCCAGGGGCAGATGGGCGCCGACGATCGCGTGGCCGCCGAGGAAGCCGACGCTCTTATCGAAGAGGTGCATCGAGCCGCCCTTGCCCTTGGAGAGGCCATCCCGGCGGCCGAACAGCTCGGCCATCATCCGCCGCGGGTCCGACCCCTTCGCCAGACAGTGCCCGTGGTCGCGGTAGGAGGAGACGGCGTAATCGTCGGAGCGCAGGACGGACGTCGCCCCCACGGCCACGGCCTCCTCGCCGATATAGAGGTGGAGGAACCCGCCGATCTTCCCGAGCGCGTACATCTCCGCCGCTTTCTCCTCGAAGCGGCGGATGAGGAACATCTGGAAGTAGAGCCGGCGGGCCAGCTCCACGTCCACCTTGGAGCTCAGGACCGTCTTTGCCTGTGCCATGTGCCCACCTCCCTACCAACGCATCAGGCTCAGGTCATCCACGGAGAGTCGATGCCGGAGCCGGAAGATCGTCACGATGATGGCCAGCCCCACGGCGACCTCGGCAGCGGCGACCGTCATCACGAAGAACACGAGCGCCTGAGCCTCGACGGTCCCGAAGCGTTGGCCAAACGCCACCAGCGCCAGGTTGGCGGCGTTGAGCATGAGCTCGATCGACATGAAGATCACGAGCGGGTTCCGGCGCACCAGGACGCCCACGACCCCGATGCTGAACAGGATCGCCGAGAGCCCGGCGTAATAGCTCTCCGGAACCATCGCGCTAGGGCGCCTTGCGCTTGGCGAGCGCCAGCACGCCCACCAGCGCGGCCAGGAGCAGCACCGATGTGACCTCGAAGGGGAAGAGATACGTCGTGAAGAGCAGCCGGCCCACCGACCCGATGTCCCCCGGCGGGCGGGTCGCACCGGGAGTCGACAGGAGCGGGGACTCCCAGATCAGCCCGATCTCGAGCAGCAGCACAGCGCCCAGGGGAACCGCTACGAGCCGGGCCGGCCTGAGCGGGTCCGGGCTCGTCTCCTCCGTCCTCGGGATCAGCACCATGATAGCAAAGACGAACAGCACCATGATGGCACCGGCGTAGATGATCACCTGGGCGGCGGCCAGGAACTCCGCGCCCAGCATCAGGTAGACTGCCGCCACGCTCCCCAGGTTCACGACCAGGAAGAGGGCGCCATGGATCGGGTTCCGCCTCAGCACCAGCCCCAGGGCCGAGGCGACCGCCACGAACGCGATCGTAAAGAACGCGAAGTGCTCCATGGCTGCCCTCGGAGGGGGGCCACCCACGCCCTACGGGCGCGGGTACCCGCCCCTTCCGAACCTCCCCCCGGAGATTGCGCGGGTAAAGCCCGCGCTCGATCGTCGGAGGGGGACACCCACGCCTTCGGCGCGGGTACCCGGGCCCCCTCCGAAGTTGTTCGAGCGTGGCAGGTTCGGCCATGCCGAGAGGCAGGCCACCTGCCGCGCGAGGCCCGAGTTGATTGCGCGGGCAAAGCCCGCGCTGGACCAGGCCTGATCGAGGCTTTTGCGTCGTGCGACGGTTAGCCGCATGGCGCTACGGGTGCCGGTCGGCCGGGATCGGCACCGGCGACCGCGGGACCCCATCCGGCCCCGCGGGCTCCAGCGCCAGCAGTATCTCCTTCGTGTAGATCATGCCGGCCCGGCTGTATGACGAAAACTCCAAAATCCCGGTGTCCATCCGGATCGCGTCCTCCGGACAGGCCTCGACGCAGTAGCCGCAGAAGACGCACTTGCCCAGGTCGATATCGAAGCGCGCGGGGTACTTCTCGACATCCGGGTTCGGGTGCTCCGCGGCCACGATGTAGATGCAGTGGGCCGGGCAGACCGTCTCGCACATCATGCAGGCCACGCAGCGGGGGGAGCCGTCCTCCCGGCGGACCAGACGGTGCAGGCTCCGGAGCCGCGGCGAGTACGGCCGGCGCTCCTCGGGATACTGAATCGTGACCGCGCCGTGGACATCCCGCCGCCCGAAGACATAGCGCGCCGTGTGGCGCGCCAGGTTGGCGAAGAAGTGGGCCGCAGTGACGCCCAACCCGACCAGAACCTCTACGAGGTAGAAGCGCTGATGCATCGAGAGTCGTCTCGATCTCATGACGGTCACCCGCGGAGCGCCACCAGGACCAGCCCCGTCGCCACCAGGTTCAGGATCGAGAGCGGGAAAAGGCCCAGCCAGCCCAGCCGCATGGCCTGGTCGTACCGAAAGCGCGGGAGGGTCCAGCGGATCAGCATGAGGAACCAGCACATGACCGATACCTTCAGGACGAACGCCCCGACCTGGAGGAGGACCACGGCCAGGTGGGAGAGCGGGATCACGGTCCCCCACGGAAAGTGAATCCCGTCGGCCACGAGGTACGGCACCTGCCAGCCGCCGAGGAAGAGCGCCGTGGCCATGCCGGCGATCACCACGGTCTCCACGAAGTCGGCCATCATGAACATGCCGAACTTCATCCCGCTGTACTCGACGAAGTAGCCGATGATCTCGGACTCGCCCTCCGGCAGGTCGAACGGGATCCGCTTCGTGGCGGCGATGCCGGCCGTGAGGAACAGCACGAAGGCGACCGGCTGGAGGACGATCCCCCAGGCCGGAATCCACCCGAGGAGGAGCCACCCCTGCCCCCGCACGATCTCCTGCATGTTGAGCGAGCCGTAGACCATGATGACCCCCATGATCGAGGCACCGATGGCGACTTCCGCCGAGATCATAAGCGCCGCCGCGCGCTGGCCGCCCAGGAGAGCATAGTTGTTCGCCGAGGCCCATCCGGCCATCATCACCCCGTACACCCCGAGCGAGAGCATGGCGAAGACATAGAGCACCCCAACGTTGAGGGTGACGGCCTGAAGGGGGATCTCGCGATCACCGATCCGGAGGACGTCGCCGAACGGGATCGTGGCGAAGGCTGCCAGGGCAAAAAAGACCGAGACAAACGGGGCCAGCGTAAACAGGACCCGGTCGGCCCGGGCCGGAAGGAAGTCCTCCTTGGTGAGCATCTTGATCGCGTCGGCCAACGGGTGAAAGAGGCCCCAGAGGCGGAGCCCGAAGATCGAGGCCCGGTTGGCCCCGATCCGGTCCTGCATGATCGCCGACTGCTTGCGCTCGACCCAGGTCAGGAGCCCGCCCATGTTCAGCACGAAGAACATGACGAAGGCCACCCGCCCGAAGGCGATCCCGAGCTCGGTGAGTACCGCGCTCATCCCTACTCCTGTACTTTCTGGCCCAGGTCGCCGAGCGACCGGTAGCTGAGGCCCGAGAACGCCGGGAGCGTGCGCGCGAGCTCGCGGAAGAGGTCCTCGGCCCGGGTGGGACGCAGGTCCAGGCCGACGGCTTCCCCGACCCGAGCCAGGATCTCCCAGTCCGGCCGCGACTCCCCCAACGGCTCGACCGCTTTCCTGAAGCGCTGGACGCGCCCCTGAAAGTTCGTGAACGTCCCCTCGCGCTCGGCGTACGTGGCGCTCGGAAGTACGAGGTGCGCGTGGGCGCTCACCCCGTTCGCGTTCGAGCCCTGGAAGATCAGGCAGCCCAGGGCGAGGAGAGCCTCCAGCACCTCCGCCTCGCCCCAGGCGCTCCGGGTCAGGTCGTGGTGGAACACCCAGAGGCACTTGAGCCGCCGGGCGCGCGCGGCCTGGAGCATGCCGCGGGCATCCGGGCCGCCGTCCCGCGGCAGGAGCCCGATCAGCTCGGCGCCCTTCGAGTTCGGGTTCTTGTCGGCCCTGATCAGGAGGTGGTCCTCAAAGCCGGGATCGCGCGGCGGGACGCCGAAGTCCAGGCTGCGGATCCCGAGATGGCCCGCCAGGCGCTTGAGGAGGAAGAGATCCTCGTTCGCCATCTGGGGAGAGGCAAGGACCCCGATCTCTTCCGGCGCGTACTGCCGGAGGCGGCCGGCCAGGAGCTGGACGGCGTCCTCCCAGGAGACCTCCTCTGCCTTCGGCCCCTCCCGCCGGGCCGGCGCGAGAAGCCGGCTCGGGTCGTCGATGAAGCCGAAGCCGTAGCGACCGAAGTCGCAGATCCACCACTTGTTGACCTCGGGGTTCTCCCGCGGCTTGAGCCGGGCGACGCGGCGACCCGCGTTGTGATGGGGGCGCCGCACGTTGTAGTGGATCTCGATGTTGCAGCCGCGCGCGCAGCCCGGACAGACGGACTTGGCGCGGTCCAGGTACCAGACCCGCACCGCGAACCGGAAATCCCGGTCGGTGAGCGCCCCGACCGGGCAGATGTCGATGACGTTGCCGGAGTACGGGTTCGCCAGCTCCCGGCCGGGAAAGAGGCCGATCTCCGAGCGATCGCCCCGGTTGAAGATTCCCAGCTCGCTGGTCCCGGTCACCTCGTCGCAGAAGCGGACGCAGCGGGAGCAGAGGATGCAGCGCTCCGCGTCCAGCATCACGTGCGGCCCGAGCGGGACCGCCTTGGGCTTGTGCACCTTCTCGTCCATCATCCGCGGCTCGTAGAGGCCGTGCTGCATGTAGTAGATCTGGAGCCAGCACTCGCCCGCCTGATCGCACACGGGGCAGTCGAGCGGGTGATTGATCAGATGGAACTCCATGATGGACTTGCGGGTCTCCAGCACTTTCGGGGAGCCTGTCTGGACCACCATCCCGTCCGTGGCGACGGTGTTGCACGAGATCTGGAGGCGGGGGTTCTTCTCGATTTCCACCATGCAGAGCCGGCACTGCCCCGCGATGGAGAGACCCGGATGGTAGCAGTAGTGGGGGATCTCGATCCCGAGGCGCCGGGCCGCCTCGATGAGCACGGTGCCGGCGGGGACCTCGATCTCCTTGCCGTCGATGGTCAGCCTGGCCATCGCCGGACCTCAGTGGGCGACCACGAGCGACGGCTGGCCCTCACCGATCAGCGCCTCGAACTCGGCCCGGAATTTCTCGACGTAGCTGATGTAAGGCCCCACCGCGCCGTCGTAGAAGGCACAGATCGTGGTACCCGCGCCGCGCCGGGCGACGTCCAGGATCGTGTCCAGGTCTTCCTTGCGGCCCTTCCCTTCCACGATCCGCCTCGCCGTCTTGTAGATCCAGCCGGTGGACTCGCGGCAGGGCGTGCACTGGCCGCAGGACTCGTGGGCGTAGAAGCGGGCGATAACCATCAGCGCCTCGGGGATCGAGACCGTCTCATCCATCACGATCACGCCGGCGGACCCGATCATCGACCCCGCGCGCTGGAGCCCGTCCACATCCATGGTGACGTCGATCTCGTCGGCGGTCAGGATCGCTGATGACGACCCGCCCGGCACCACCGCCTTGAGCCGTCGCCCGTTCGGGAGACCGCCGGCGTGTTCGTATATCAGCTGTCGCACCGTGGCGGAAACGGGCAGCTCGTAGACGCCGGGACGCACGACGTGACCCGAGACCGAGTACATGCGGGTCCCCCCCTGGCTCTTGGTCCCGAGCCCGGCGAACCACTCGGCACCGCGGTTGATGATGGGCGGCACATGGCAGATGGTCTCGACGTTGTTCACGATGGTCGGGCAGCCGAAGGCGCCACGCACGGCGGGAAACGGCGGCTTGAGCTTGGGCCAGCCCTTGTTCCCCTCCAGCGAGGAGATGAGCCCCGTCTCCTCGCCGCAGATATAGGCCCCGGCCCCCCGGTGAACGATGATGTCGAGGTCGAACCCGGACCCCAGGATGTTCTTGCCGAGGAATCCCGCAGCGCAGGCCTCCTCCACGGCTCGCGAGAAGATCTCCCAGGGCCGGACGTACTCGCCGCGGATGTACACGAAGGCCGTGTGCGAGCCGATCGCGTAGGCCGAAATGATCATCCCCTCGATGAGCGCGTGGGGGTCCCGCTCGAGGAGGTAACGGTCCTTGAAGGTGCCGGGCTCCCCCTCGTCGCCGTTGATCACCAGGTACCGCGGCTTCGTGCTCTCCTTGGGGATGAACCCCCACTTCACCCCGGTCGGGAACCCCGCACCCCCGAGGCCCCGGAGGTTGGAGCGCCTGACCTCGGCGACGACGTCGGCCGGGGCCATGCCAAACGCCTTCCGCACCGCCTCGTACCCGCCCGTCTCCCGGTAGACCCGGAGCGTGTGCGACTCGGCAAGGTGGAAGTTCCGGGTCAGGATCAGCTCAGCCATCCGGCTCCCACCTCACGCGTTCCATTGCATCTCTCCGAGCACTCCACCCAATCCACTGTTCTACTGCTGGGGACCTCCGTATACTACGGCCAGCGCAATCGCTGCATACACATAAGCTGAACAGTATTAGCTCAGTCCTTCCAGGATCCGGTCGATCTTCTCTGCGGTCAGGTTCCCCTCGTAGCGGTCGTCCACCTGCATCATGGGAGCCATCTCGCAGGCGCAGAGGCACTCGACCGCCAGGAGCGTCACCCGGCCGTCGTCCGTGGTCTCGCCCACGTCCACCCCGAGCTTCTCCTTGAGGTGGGCCAGCAGTCTCGGGGCACCCAGGAGGTGGCACGTCAGGTTGTGACAGACCGAGATGACGTGCCGGCCCTTCGGCGTGGTGAAGAAGAGCGTGTAGAAGGTCACGACTTCGTGGACGTGGGCCGGCGCGAGTCCGAACAGGCTCGCGACGTACTCCTCGACCTCCAGGGAGATGTAGCCGAAGGCCTCCTGCGCGAGACAGAGCACCGGCAGAAGCGCGGCCCGCTTGTCCGGGTAGAGGGTCTGGAGCCGCCGGACCTCGGCGAGCTCGGCCGGGGTGAACTCGACCCTGGCGGCCGCCAGGCTCACTGATCAGGCTCCTCGACAGGCCTCACCGGTCCAGTTCCTTGTGTTTCACCGGTCGAGCTCCCCGCCGATCATGTTGACCGAGCCGAAGGTCGGGACGACGTCGGCCACCATCCCACCTTCGATCATCCGGTGGAGCGCGGCCAGCGGCGGAAAGCACGGCGGCCGGCATCGCACCCGGTACGGGCGATCGCTCCCGTCGGACACGACGTAGAACCCCAGCTCGCCGTTGGCCCCCTCCACCGGGAAGTACGCGTCCCCCTGCGGCGGGCGGATCCCGTAGCCGTCCATGACCAGCATGAAGTGGTTCATGAGCCCTTCGATGGAGCCGTAGGTCTCTTCCTTGGGAGGGAGGACCACGCGCTTGTCGGCCACGTTGACCTCCCGGTGGGCCGGCTTCTCCAGCCCCTGGAGGTTGGGCGACAGCGTGATCGGCAGCAGGAGCAGCCCTTCGGTCTTGCCGAGCTTGCCACGGTCCACGTAGAGCGCGGGGTCGATCGGCTTGCCGGCGAAATCCACGTTGATGGGCCCGCCCGGGAGCTGGTCGAGAGCTTGCTCCACGATCCGCATGGACTGCTCCATCTCGGCCATGCGCACCAGGTAGCGGTCGTAGTTGTCCCCGCTCTGCCCCGTGGGGATTTCGAACTCGACGCGGTCGTAAGCGTAATAGGGCTGGGCCCGGCGCACATCGTAGGCGACGCCGGTCGCTCGAAGGAGCGGCCCCGTGATGCTGTAGGCGATCGTCTCTTCGCGGGACAGCACCCCGACCCCGACCATCCGGTCGATGAAGATCCGGTTGCCGGTCAGGAGTTTGTGGACCTCCTCGAGCACCTGACGCGTCTCCTTGAAGGCCTTCCGCACCTTGAGCGCGAAGCCCTCGGGCAGATCGGCCTTGACCCCTCCAACGCGGGCGTACGAGATCGTCAGGCGCGCCCCGGTCACGTCCTCCACCAGCTCCCAGAGGAACTCCCGGGCCTTGATCATATAGAGGAACACGGTGAAGGCCCCAAGCTCCATGGCGCTGGCGCCGACGCACGTCAGGTGGTCGCAGATCCGGGAGATCTCGCTCATGATGGTGCGGATGTACTTGCAGCGCTCGGTGATGTCGATCCCCAGGAGCTTCTCGACACAGGAGGCGTAGCCGAAGTTGTTGATCAGCGGGGAGACGTAGTTGAGCCGGTCCGTGTACGGGATGGCGTTGTTGTACGGGCCCTCCTCGCACTCCTTCTCGAAGGCCCGGTGCAGGTAGCCGATCTCCACATCGGCCTTGACCACGGTCTCGCCGTCGAGTTCGGCCATGATGCGGATGATGCCGTGCATGGCCGGGTGCTGGGGACCCACGTTCACGTAGAGGTGCTGGGAGCCCGAGCCGGTGCCACTCCCCTCGCCCAGGAAAATCTCGCGCGTCGTGCGTTCGGCCATCAGACCTTGGGCCCGATGAGGGGCTGGCGCTTGTTCACGGGGTAGTCCTTCCGGAGCGGGTGGCCCTGGAACTCTTCGTACATCAGGAGGCGGCGGAGGTCCGGGTGACCCGCGAAGCGGATCCCGAACATGTCCCACACCTCCCTCTCGAACCAGTCGGCGACCGGCCACAGGGGAACGGCCGTGGAGACTACGGCGTCTTCCTCCTCCACCCGCACCTTCAGCCGGAGTCGGTGGTTGTGGGTGAGCGAGTAGAGGTGGTAGACGACTTCGAAGCGGGGCCCGTCCTCACGCCCGGGGTACTTCAGGTAGTCCACCGCCGTCAGGTCCATCAGGACCTCGAAGCCGAGCGCCGGGTCGTCCCGGCAGAAGCGCAGGACCTCGGCGATGGCCGACAGGTCCACCACCGCCGTGTGATCGCCCCTGAAGGCGTGGGTCTCGAGGATCCGGCCGGGGAAGCACTCTACGAGCCGAGCAAGAATCGCCTGTCCGTCCATGCAGTCAGCGGGTGGGAGACAGGCTCAGTACCGTTGAGCCCCGGCGGCGATCTTCTCCTGGAGCTTCATGAGCCCGTCGAGCACGCTCTCGGGCCGAGGCGGACAGCCGGGGATGTAGACGTCGACCGGGATGATGGTGTCGATCCCCATGACGGTCGCGTAGTTGTCATAAAAGCCGCCCGTGCATGTGCAGACGCCAAACGCCACCACCCACTTGGGCTCGGTCATCTGGTCGTAGACTCGCTTCAGCACGGGCGCCATCTTGTGGCTGATGGTCCCCACGACGAACAGCACGTCGGCCTGCCGGGGCGAGAACCGTGGGAGACCTGCGCCGAAGCGATCCACATCGTAATGGGAACAGGCCGTGGCCATGTACTCCATGCCGCAGCACGCGGTGACGAACGGGTACTGGAAGATGGAGTACTTCCGCGCCCAGCCGATCGCCTCATCGAGCTTGGAGGTGAAGAAGCTCCCTAGTCCCATTCGAGGCCTCCCTTTTGCCAGATATACAGGAAGCCGAGCATCAGGATGCCGAGGTAGACGAGGATCGCCGCGAGACCGAACCACCCGAGCTCCCGCGCGAGCACGGTCCACGGGAACACGAACATCAGCTCGATGTCGAAGATGATGAAGAAGATGGCCACCGTCGCGAACTTGATGGCGAATCGCCCTTCGGGGAGCGCGACGGGATCCTTGCCGCACTCGAAGGGCTCGAGCTTGACCGGACTGGGGCGCCGGGGCGCGATCAACAACGGGATCCACAGCATCGCTCCCGCGACCACCGCGGCGATGCCGAAGACCATCAGGAGCGGGACGTGTTCCATCGCGCTGCCGCGATCCCCTGGACCTGGCGCTTGGCGTGGTAAGAGCTCCGCACCAGCGGGCCTGCCTCCACGTGGGCAAAACCCATCGCCCGCCCCAGAGCCGCCAGCTCGGCGAACTCCTCGGGGGGGTAGAAGCGGGCGACCGGCAGGTGACGGGGCGAGGGGCGGAGGTACTGGCCCAGCGTGAGGATGTTCACGTCGACCGCGCGGAGGTCCTGCATAGTGGCAAGCAGCTCCTGGCGGCTCTCGCCCAGCCCCAGGATGAGCCCGGACTTGGTGAGCAGGTCCGCGACGGCAGCCCGGGCGCGTCGGAACAAATCCAGGGTTCGCTCGTATCGGCCCCCGTGACGCGCCAGCTTGTAGAGACGCGGGACCGTCTCGGTATTGTGGTTCAGGATGTCAGGGCGCGCATCCAGGACCTTCGCCAGGGCCTCGGCCGAGCCCTGGAAATCGGGGATCAGCACTTCGACCTGGCAGCCTGGCGCCTCGCGTCGGATTGCGCGGATTGTGGCGGCGAACACCGCGGCGCCACCGTCGGCCAGGTCGTCCCGGTTCACCGAGGTGACCACCACGTGCTCGAGCCCCAGCGTGCGAACCGCGCGCGCCACGCGCTCGGGTTCCTCGCGATCCTCCCAGGTCGGCGTCCCGTGCGTCACCGCACAGTAGCCGCAGTTCCGGGTACAGACATCGCCGAGGACCATGAACGTCGCGGTCAGATCCTCCCAGCACTCCCCGATGTTCGGGCAGTGCGCCTCCTCGCAGACGCTGTGGAGGTTCCACTCCCGCATGAGCGCCTTGAGGCGCAGGTAGTTCGGGCCCCCGGGAGCTCGCACCTTCAGCCACGCGGGCTTCCGAACATCGCGGGGAGACGGAGACTCAAGAAGGGGTAGCGACACGCCCATAAATCAACCGCGCCCATTCGCCTCGGCGCGCCCATTATGCCACAGCTTTCAGGAGGCGCCAAGGCTACCCGTCGAAGGATCGCCTCATCCGCCGCCGTCGCCCGCGGTCAGCGTGAACGGGGCGACGGCCACCGCGCTGGTCCGGCGCAGGTCTTCGGAGAACAAGACCGTAAGCCACTGGTACGATCCGGCAGGCAGGCCCGGAGGAAGTTCCAGATCCAGGCTGGGGAGCGACGAAGGAGTGGTGCCGAAGGGGGGACTCGAACCCCCACGGGTTGCCCCACACGCCCCTCAAACGTGCGCGTCTGCCAATTCCGCCACTTCGGCGCCGGCGGAAAGTGAGTATGCCACCGCGGCGCGCGGAGTGTCAATGACCAACGATGAATCGCAGCACCGCCCTGCGCTTCGTTGGGCGGTCAACCCGACCGACAACCGCACGGAGCCGGGGGTCCAGGGCGTCCCGAATCCCCTCGCCGAGCAGGTTGTAGGACAGGACCGTGATCAGGATCGCCAGTCCCGGGTAGAGGGAGAGCCACCAGGCGATCTCGATCGAGTCCTTGCCGTCGTTGAGGATGTTCCCCCAGGTGGGCGAGGGAGGCTGCACCCCCAGCCCGAGGAACGAGAGCCCCGACTCCGTTAGGATCGCCGCGGGAATGCCGAGCGTCATCGCCACCAGCACCGGCGCCATCGCGTTGGGAAGGATGTGGCGCCAGATGATTCGAAAGCCGCTGGCGCCGACGGCCTGGGACCAGAGCACGAACTCACGCTCCTTGAGCGAGAGGAACTCCGCGCGCACGAGCCGGGCGACGCCCATCCAGCCCGTGAGCCCGATCACCGCCATGATGGTCCAGATGGAGGGCTGGAGGAAGGCGAGCACGGCCAGGAGGAGGAAGAACCGCGGGAAGACCAGCATGAGGTCCACCAGGCGCATGACCGCCGCGTCGATCATCCCGCCGGCGTACCCGCCCACCGACCCCAGCAGCAGCCCGATTGCGGTCGCGATCCCCACGGAGACGAACCCCACCGCCAGGGACACGCGCGCGCCGTAGACGATGCGCGCGAACACGTCGCGCCCGATCTGATCCGTGCCGAGCCAGTGGCTCCACGTGGGCGGATCCAGGATCTTCTTCACGTCGGGGCGGTACGGGTCCGACTGCGCCAGCCAGGGGGCGCACCCGGCGATCAGGATCAGGCAGACCACGATGACCCCGCCCGTGACGGCCAGACGGTTCTTCACGAACGTCCGCCAGAAGAGCCCGATCTCGCCGCGGGCGCGTGCAGCCACCGCCCTCACCTCGCGCCGCGGCGGCCCACGCGGATGCGCGGATCCACGAGGCCGTACGAGATGTCCGCCACCAAGTTGGCCACGAGCGTGAGGGTGGCCACGATGACCAGGTTGCCCATGATCACCGGGTAGTCGCGCATGAACACGGCCTGGACCATGAGCTGCCCCATCCCGGGGATCGCGAAGACCGACTCCACGATCACGCTCCCGCCGATGAGGCCGGGGAGCGAGAGGCCCAGAATGGTGACGACCGGGAGGAGGGCGTTCCGGAGGGCGTGCTTGCCGATGACCGCCTGCTCCGAGAGCCCCTTCGCCCGGGCCGTCTGCACGTACTCCTGCCGGACCACCTCGAGCATGCTCTGCCGCATGTAGCGCGAGAAGCCGGCGAGCCCGCCGAAGGTCGCCACCAGGATCGGCAGGAGGAGATGGGAGACGAAGTCCCACTGCTGGCGCCAGTAGGGCAGGTACTCCCAGTTCAGCGAGCGGAGGCCCGAGACCGGGAGCCAGCCGAGCTGGACGCCGAAGAGGATCATCAGGAGCAAGGCGAGCCAGAAATCCGGCGTGGCAAAACCCACGAAGACGAAGATCGTGGTGACCTTGTCGAAGAGCGAGTACTGGCGGGTGGCCGAAAGGACCCCGATCGGCACCGCCACGATCAGGATCAGGAGCATCTCGATGGTGTTCAGGAAGAGCGTGATGGGCAGGCGCTCGGCGATCTTCTGGAGGACCGGCTTGCCGTCAGGCGCGAACGACCGGCCGAAGTCCAGCCGTGCGAGGCGGGTCACCCAGAGCCAGTACTGGAGGTACAGGGGCTTGTCGAGCCCGTAGACTTCGCGGAGCGCCTGCACGGCCTGGGCCGAGCCCTTGACGCTGAGGTCGCCGGTCTCCAGCTCGACCGGATCGCCGGGAGCCAGGTGGATCACCAGGAAAGAGACGAAGGTGATACCGACCAGGAGGGGAACGGCCAGCAGGAGCCGGCGGAGCGCGTACAGGACCATCTAGGGCAATCGGAGGGGGCCTCGACGGCCCCCTCCGAAACCTCCCCCAGGATTCGCTTGCGCGGGCCAAGCCCGCGCTCGAAGGGCGTTATTCCGACACACTCCTGCCCCTCGGAGGGGGGCGCACCCACGCCGACCCCCCGCGCTGGCGCACGGGTGTGGCGCGGGTACCCGCCCCTTCCGAACCTTATACTATCTCGGACCCGGGAATGACATGACTACTATCCCCAACCCTGTGACGTGGGAGTTCACGGAGCTCGCTGGG
>JACQWB010000004.1 GCA_016209385.1 Candidatus Rokuibacteriota bacterium | reverse complement strand
GGCACCGGGGTGTCGCCGGGCCCGCCCCACTGCTGCTGCTGGAGCGAGGTGCTGCCCGAACGCAAGATGAACCACTCCCCCGTCGAGGGGCGGTAGACCGCAATGTCGGCCTTCCCGTCCCCATCGAAGTCGCCGGGCACCGGGGTGTCGCCCGGCCCGCCCCACTGCTGCTGCTGGAGCGAGGTGCTGCCCGAGCGCAAGATGAACCACTCCCCGGTCGAGGACCGGTAGACCGCAATGTCGGCCTTTGTGTCGCTATCGAAGTCAGTGCCTGAGCTGGAGGCTGCCGCGATGCCCGTCACGACTGGCGAGGCGTTGCCCCCATTGGACGTGAAGGTGACAGTCCCCGCTAAGCTCCCTCCCTTGGTCGGGGTGAATCGCACCACCACCGTCTGGCTCGCTCCAGCAGCCAGGCTGAAGGAGCCACCGGACACGATGCTGAATGGCGCAGAGGTAGCGGCGGTCCCGGATAGGGTTCCGGCGCCCGTGTTTTGCACGGTGAAGGTTTTGTCCGCCGAGTTTCCCACTCTGACGCTACCAAAGTCTAGTGAACTCGGGGTCACGGAGAGGACAGGGTTCGGTAAGGTCGTGTCAACAGAGCCGCGCCCGCCGGTAGCGGTATTGAAGTAAGGCACCCACGCGGACCGGATGGTATCGATCTTGGTGATGTCGGCCTGGGGAGCGGTGGTGCCGCCCCGAATCAACAGGACAAATGCCTGCTTCCAGGTCGTAGTCGAATTGACGCCAGAAAAGCCGCTGCTCGGTGACCGCGGACCCTGGTTGGCGCACGCCGTTGTGGCTATCTGACTGATCGTGACATTCTTCCTCGTGCCTGATACGGTTACCCCTGTTTGGGGGGAGCTGCTGCGGGTTTTTGTTGTTCCGGCTGGGTTCTCAATGAAAAAGAAGTCGGGGACGTCGGAAGCAGACCGCAAACCCATGATGTACTGATCGAGCGCGCTAAAGCGAATGGTATCATCGATCGTCGTAAAAGTGCCGTCCCCGTTGTCCTGCCACTTGTTCCCCTCCATGTCCGAGGCATCGGTGTCGTGGAAAAAACTCCAGTGGGCGAGTTGGCGTCCCAGAAGCATGTCGCTGCACACGCCGGCATCATCGAACTTGACAAAGGCGAGCCACTGGTGCCCAGATTCCTGTCCCATGAGTGTCAGTACGGAGTCGTTGTTACCGGGGATGCGGCACCTTGGATCCTGGAGACACGTCAAATCGTCAGGGTACACCCCAAGCTGGTTCATGTTAAGAAAGCTCTGCAGCGTGCCTTGGCTCCCGAAGAAAGACGAGTTGTCGGAAAGGCTGAGACCGATGGAAAGGCTGAGACCGATCCCGGATACTGTTTGTCGAGTCGTGAGCTCGAACGCAAAGGCATTGCCTAGCGCATTCGTAAAATTGGCAAACATCACAAACTGGTCGAATTGATCGCTATGAGTCTGATAGAACCGGCGCGCAACTGCCGAAATATGAACCAGAGGGCTGGAACTGCTCCCGAACACCTGCACCAAGGGCTCGAAATTCGGGAGCGCTGAGATAGAAGATGCGGACCCTTGGCTAAAATCAATCGTGGTGACGAAGAATTCGCTTAGTGCGCCCGGGGAGATCCCCACAAGATAACCGCCGCCTGGCGTTGTAGTCACGGCCTGATAACTCATCTGGATGACACCCGTGTTGAACAGAACCGCCTGGAAGGTGGCTGTCGTGCTAGTGCCGAAGAAGGGCACACCATTCCAGGTCACGATGAGCCGGTCCGATAGTGAGTTGGCGAAGACCCCGCCAGCCGCGGCGGGATTCCAGTCCTGCCACAAGACCGCAATTCTCGCCGGGCTCGCTCCAATGAGGTCGAGAATGGCCGACACGTCGGTCCCTAGCGAGTTCACGCCACCGCCCACGTTGAAGTGGAACAGTGTGGAGCTCGAGCCGAAGGTAAGGTTTCCGCTGGTATTGATGAACACGCTGGTGCGGTTCACCCCGAAGAACGAGAACGTGAAGTTCAGCACCTGGGACCGACTGTCGTCGAGCGCGAGGTTTAGGTTGCTCCCGAGCCGCGTGTCAAAGTTGAGGGTCCCCACGCTGACCGTGTAACCCCCACCTGTTTTCGGCGTGAAGGTGAGCGTCTTGCCGTTCAGGTCAAACAGTTCGCCCGGCTGGAGGATCGTGGGGTCCGTCTCAACGATAGCGATGTTGCCGACATCGGCATCGGCGGCCGCCGGAGGGAAGGCTGACAGCCCTACAGCCCAGGCCCAGCAAAGCAGAAGGAATGCGGCGCGCCTCATGGATTTGCCCCAGGCGCTTACGGGCGTTGCCGGGACGTGCCGGGGAGAGGAAGCTCCCACACGGCGTCCTGAGCCCAGAAGTGTAGCGCCCGCCTGCGCGGGTCAACACTCAGCCCCACGAAGCGGGTGTTCGCGGGAAGCTCCACCTCTACCGGGAGCCACTCCCCCGCATCAGAAGTGACAGAAAGCCGGTTTTTGATCAGATGGGAATGGATTCGCTGACCGAACACGAGGTAGAGCCGGCCGGGATCGTCAGGGTCGAAGGCGAGTCGCGGGGGGTAGATGGCCTGCCAGAGAGGAAGCCCCAGGCCCTGGTTGAATGGCTGCCAGCTCGCACCCCCGTCGGTAGTTCGGTAGACCCCGTGCAGCTCGTGGGCGATGTAGGCCACGTCAGGGTTCCGGGGATGAACAACCAGGGTGCGGAGTTCCTCGGGTCTTCCCCCAGCCGCGGCTTCCGGAAGTCCCGTACTTGCACTCGTCCAGCTAGAGCCTCCGTCGGCGCTCTTGAAGACCCCCTGGCGGGCAGTCGCCATGTAGATGACGTTGGGCTGGCTCGCGCTCAGCGCGATCGCCAGGGGAATGTAAGGCCCAGGCGTGGGATAGCCCAGCGGGGCCCAGGATCCGCCCCCGTCACGGGTGTGCCAGAGGCCGTCGCGCCGACCCACTAACACTGCGCCAGGGTCCGCCGGGTGCACCGCCAGGCTGAAGACCTCCTCATGAGTCGAGGCGACTGGCAAGGGAACCCACGCCTGTCCCCCGTCATCGCTGACGAAGAGGCCCCGGGGCGTCGCGCTGTACACCCGGTTGGAGTGAGAGGGGCTGGGCTTTACGGCATGGACACGCGGCGTCGGAAGCGCCCTGGCAGGCCCGGGGATCGGTCGAGCCTCGATCTGCCGCTGCCGCGCACTATTCTGGGCCCAGGCAGAGGCGGAGTAGAAGGTGGGAGAGGCTGCAAGGACGAAGAGTCCGGCAACGAGGACCAGCTTGAGCCGTCGCGGCAACGAGCGGTAGCCATACCGGGCCCTCAGGCGCCAAGGGGGTGGATTTTGCCCGGCTCTCAAGGCCGCTCTGGATACGATGCCCGCCATTTCAATACATCTCCCTTCGAGGTTTGCCTTCAGATCGATGGGTTACAGTGGCGTTCCTCCGCGGTTCCCAGTCGAGCCAACTTGGCTGTATTCCGTTCACAACGCAAAGCCCCGGGCGCAAAAGGTCACTCATGGCCCGGAGGCCTCGCGCAAGTGGCTCGTCCGTCGGATCCGGCCCGATGGGGCTCTGAGCAAAAATCAAGGCGTCAACCTTATAAGTCGATCCATTTGAGCAGTCAAGGGCCTATTCTCGCCCCTGGCGTGGGAAGGGCACGTGGACCCCTGACGAAGGGCGTCGAGCTACGGAAGGGAAGTCGCGGGACGGGATGCGCGCGGGGAAGTGTCCGTGGTACGTTAAGGTGGGGCGATAAGTCGGGGTGCGGGAGACTTACACGTGACAACGCCGACGCTCTCCATCATCGTACCTGTCTATAACGAGGCTCGAACGATTGCCGAGATTATCGAGCGGGCGCACAAGGCGCAACTCGATCTCCCCAAGGAGCTCATCGTGGTTGATGACGCCTCGACGGATGGGACCCTTCAGCTGCTGGAAAAGGTCGCTGCTGAGGGCGGGGACAACATCCGGGTGGTGTCCCACGAGGTGAACCGCGGGAAGGGCGCGGCCATCCGGACCGGCGTGGGCCACGCCAGGGGCGAGATCATCTTGATCCAGGACGCCGACCTCGAGTACGACCCGAAGGATTACGCGCTCCTGCTGGAGCCTATCCTTGAAGAGAGGGCGGACGTCGTGTTCGGCAACCGGTTCCACGGCGGCCCGCATCGCGTGCTCTACTTCTGGCACTACGTGGGCAATCGCGTCCTCACCCTGCTCGCCAACGTCCTGACGGGGCTGAACCTCTCAGACATGGAGGTGGGTTACAAGGTCTTCCGGGCCGACGTGCTCCGGCGGATCACCCTCAGGTCTGACCGCTTCGGCTTTGAGCCCGAGATCACCGTCAAGGTGGCCAAGCTGGGCTGCCGGGTCTACGAGGTCCCCATCCGGTACCACGGTCGGACCTACGAGGAGGGGAAGAAGATTACGTGGCGCGACGGCCTGGCGGCTCTCTTCCACCTCGTCCGCTACCGGCTCTTCGACTAAGCGGCCGCCGGCGACGCCGGACCGATGCGAGTCTTGCCCGAGGTGGTGGACGAGACCCCGCGCCTCGCAACAATGCGCCGCCTCTCGCGAGGCTGCGGGAAGCGCGATCTCGCGAGATTACCGTTTTACTGGCTGTGAGGTGTGGGCTGTGGAAGCCCGAGACGCTGGCGGAACTTTGAAAGAGCATCGGTGAGCGTTTCCGCGGCGGACGGTTCGGGCCCGGACGGGGACGCGCTGGGTGGAGCAGCGGGAGGTTGGGGCATCGGTACCTGAGGCGCACGTCCTGGGAGCGCAATGACCTGGCCCTTGGGCCGGGCCGGGTCATCCACCGCCACGGTCAGGGAGCTCCCGTCCTTTTCCAGCACCACGCGATCGGCCTCGACGCGGGCGAGGCGGTACGGGCCGACCTGCGCGCCCAGAACGATTTCCTGAACCTTTCCGGCCGTCAGCTTGGGTTCCTTCAGGAGGGCGATCCGGTCGGTGCCCATGATCAGCACGCCGTAGACGACGAACTGGGGGGGCGGCTCGGGCTTCGGAGCGGGCGGCGGCTCGGGCTTGGCAGGGGGCGGTGGTGGGGGCGGGGTCCACGGCCGCCGCTCCGGGCTGAAGAGGTTCCCCTGAGAGATCACGCCCTCGCCGGAGGTAGCCTGCCGCTGAGCGAACGCCGTATCGCTCCAAAGCGATCCGGCCAGGATCACCAGGCCGAGGGCGATAGCCCGCCGATACCGAACCGAAATCCTCATGCGCATCTCCGGCTCCTCTACGGTTTCACCGGCGCGCCGTTCGGGCGCATCCGGGCTCGCCGAATCTCCTCCTGAAGGAGCTTCACCCGCTCGATGTAGCTCTCCGTCACGACCCGTCCCTCGTCTTCATTCGCAATCACCCGCGGCGTGATGAGGATGATGAGTTCCCGCCGTTGCGTTCGGAGCGTCGTCGAGCGGAACAGGTAGCCCAGCAGCGGAATCTTTGACAACAGGGGAACCCCCGACTCGATATTGTCGCGCTGCTCCTGGATCAGGCCCCCGATCAGGACCGTCTGGCCGTCACCCACGGCCACTGAGGTCTCGGCCTTGCGGATCGGGAACTCGAAGGTGTCGGTGCCTCCAATCTTGACCGGGGTCGCGGTGCTGACCTCCTGGGAGATATCCATGACCACGTTGCGCTTGTCATTGATGTGTGCAGTAACCCGGAGGATGACCCCTGTGTCCCGATATTGGATGGTCTGGGTGATGTTTTGCAATCCGCCGGTTGTCTGCGCGGTGGAGGTCGTGCTGGTCAGGATCGGGGTGGAGGAGCCGACCTGGATCACCGCAGGCTTGTTATCCGCGGCGAGGACGTGAGGGCTCGCGAGGACCCGAACGCGGTTGCTCTCGCTCAGCGCCTGAAGGAGCGCGGCCAACGTATCCCGGGCAGTGACAACCGCAGCGAGGCCCGCTGCTCCCGGTGGCGCTATCACTGTGCCGAGGTTTACGCCGACCCCACCGAAGTCGAACTCTCTGGCGCCGATACGAACTTTCCCCGTGGTACGGATCGAATACTCCAAGCCGAACCGGGTGAAGTCGTCGAGGCTGATGTCGGCGATCAGCGTCTCGACTACCACCTGACGCTTCACGATGTCCAGCTTCTTGATCGTCTCCAGCACCGTGGGGTAGAAGCGGGGGTTGGTGACGATGATCAGGGCATTCGTCTCCTCATCCGCGATCACCCGGAGCGGAGGGGGCGGCGCGCCGGGCAGCTGGACCGCAGGCACGGGAGGCCTCGGCGGTACGCCCGGCGGAGGCGGCGCCAGCCGCGGCGGCACCGGCGGGACCAAGGCCGGCGGTCCCGGAGGCGGTGGCGCAGGCGGGGTCGGGAGCCCCGGGAACGCCGGAACGCCAGGAGGCCCGGGGGCCCGTTGGTAAAGCTCGGTCAGAACCCGCGCGATGTTGGACGCCTTTCCGTTCTCCACGTAGTAGACGAAGACCGACTCATCCCCTGTTGTCTGCTGGTCCAGGGCCTCCAGCCAGCGCTCAATTTGCGCTCGAAGTTGCGGAAAGCCGTTGATGACGAGGATCGAGCCCAGCCTGGTCATCGGGAGAAACTTGAGTACCTCTTTTGTTTTGCCGTAGCCGAGCTGGGCGAACAGCTCCTCCAGCTCCCGCGCGAGATCCTCCGGGTTCGCGTGGCGGATCGGGTAGAGCTTAACCTGATAGCGCTCAAAGGCCGGGGTGTCGAGGAGCTGGATCAGCTCGAAGAGGCGACGGGCGTTCGAGGCGAGGTCCACCAGCAAGAGCGCGTTGGTGCCCGGGACGGCCTGGAGCAGGGCCGCCTTCGAAATCAGCGGGCGCACCACGGGCTCCACCGAGCTGGCCGCCAGGTACTGGAGCGAGACGATCAGCAGGGCGGGACGATCCTCCGGCGGGACCGCCGTGGGATCGGCCGGGGCGAGGACGTCAATGGGGCGTTGGCGCGCCTCGACGACGGGGGCGACCCGATACAGCGGGCCGCTCTTGACCATCATCAGGTTGTTCATGTCCAGGATCGTCAGCAGGACGCTGAACAGCTCGGCCTTGGTGAACTTGCCGCTGATCTGGATGGTCACGCGGCCGCCCGGCACCGTGGGCTCCACCACGTAGTGGAGGTCCAGCCGCCGGGCAAGCATCTGGAGTACCGTCAGCAGGTCCGCGTTCTGCAAGTTGAGCGTGATGTCCATGGCGTCGGGGGCCGGTGGCCTGGGCGCCGCGGCAGGTGGGGGCGTCGCCGGAACTCCCGGCGGCGGGGACGCGGCTTGCTCGCCGAGCAGCTTCTTGAAGATCGAGATGGGATCTTGTGACTCCGCCTGTTGGGCCGGGGCGGGCATCGGCGAGCCCGAGGCTCCAGGCGGCTGGGGTGCGGCAGGGGCACGTTCGGCGACCGGCGCCGGCGATGACGCGCTCGGGCGCGACGCTCGCTCACTCGCCGTCGCCGGCACTTCGGCCCCGACCGCCTTGGGCGCGGGACCAAGCTTCCGTATGACCGCGCACCCGGGGGTCCCGGCCAACAGGCTCAGAACCCAGAGGGTCAGCAGCAAACGGGACGATTTCACGCGCCTGCCTCCTTTTTTTGATCGGCCCATCCCCGTGCGCGTTGGCCGAGCGTGAACCCCGATACCACCATCTCGACCTGAAGGTCCCTCGGCGTCTTCGGATCGAGCACCCTGACAGACAGCTCGGCGATGTCCAGCGCGAACGGAGAGGTCTCGATCGCCTTGAGGATCTTCACGAGCGCCTCAATGGGGGCGCGAAAGCTGACGTGGACGGGAATCTCCAGGAAGTCACCGTGCTCGACCGGCCGTTCGGGCCGCTGGCTCGCCAGCCGCACGTCGGCGCCCCGGGCGGCAGCGGCGAGCCGGGCCTGAAGCGCGGCCGCGGCGAGCGCCGGGGTCTCCCCGGGTAAGAGTTGTTGACGGGTGGTCTCCAGACGACGCCGGAGCGCGCCCAGCTCGGCCGTGACTTGTTCCCGCTTGCCCAGGAGCTCCCGGTAGCGGTGGAGCGCCCGCTCCTCCCGCGCCAGGCGCTCCCGCACCAGCGTCTGCTCGGCCATGAAGGGATCGACCACGTAGCTCCAGAAGAGAATCAGGGGCACGACCACGCCGGCCAGCCAGAGCAGCCGTCGCTCGCGCTCGCCCAGCGTCCTAGCGCGCACGCTCGCTCCTCGGGGCGACGCTTGCTCGGATCTTGAACCGTTCGGCCCCGCCTTCCTGCTCGATGTCGCCCGCAAAGGTGGCATCCTTCACGAGGGCCGATCCCTCCAGCATCGCGATCAAGGATTGCGCCTGGGGCGCATAGCCGATGACCTCCAGCTCTCCGCGCTTGTAGACGAGCTGCGCGACCCACACATCCTTCGGAACCCGCGTCGTGAGCTCGCGGAGCAGAGCGAGCTTCGACACCTCCCGCGCGCGGCCTCGACCGAACGCCTCGAGCAGCGTGCGGATGCGGGCGGCCTCGCGCAGTCCCGTCTGGACCTGGACGACCGTCGGCTCGAGCTGGCGCCGCTGGGCGCTCACCGCGTCAAGCTGGCGCCGCTCGCTGAGAGCCTGCCAGGTCCACGCGCCCGCTCCCACCAGCAGGGCACAGCCGAGCACGATCGCCGCCACCCATCGGAAGCGCTCGCGGGCCGAGGGGACGGGGACCGGGGCCCGGAGGTCGAGGAGCCGCCGGCGCCTGAGCCCGAGGAGGCCGAGACCGATGGCCGTGGGCACGCGAGCCGCGTCGCCGGGGCGCTCGCTCCTGACGGCCGTCAGCGCGTCGAGCGGACGCGACCCGGGAGGGATCCCGTCGGCGCTGAGCGCATGGACCACGGCGGTCGCACCGCCGGACGTCGGCTGCCGCGACTCGACACAGGCGCGGACCAGGTCCGCGATCTCCTCGCCGGTCCCGGCAGGCTTCGGCACCGTCCGCGACACGGCGATGCCCTCACCCGGCGTGACCAGATCGACGTTCACACGCTCGGCGTCGACATCCAGGAGGACGTGGGGCCCGGACGCCGACCCGAAGTCCCGGCAGCAGCGGCTGTGAAGCGCCCAGTGCGCCAGAGGCGGGACGACTACCACGGGCTCGGCGGACCCGAGCGGTGCGAGCACGGCAATCGCGCGATCGACCGAGCTCCGGGGAGCCGCCATCAGGAGCACGCGCCAGCGGCCGTCCCGCTCCCGCCGCTGGACGAGCACGTCGAACGCGACCTTGTCGGCGGGGATCGGGAGGTGGCGCCCCAGCTCGTACTCGACCGCCCGCCGCAGCTCCTCGCGCTTGAGCGGCGGGAGCGTCAGGTGGCGGATGAACACCTCCTGGCGCGGGAGGCCCACCACGACGCGGTCGACCCCTGTCCGGTGCGCGCCGAGCCAGCGCCGCGCGAGCTCGCCCAGCGCCTCCTCCGGCTCGCCGCGCGGACGCGGCAGGACCGCCGCGGCGACGAGCCGCGCGCCCAGGAGACCGCCCTCGATCAGCGCGAGCCGAGCCTCGCTCTCCCGGAGGTCCACGCCGAGGACAGTCTGCCTCAGCATCAGAGGAGGTCCCGTGTCACCGTTCAGCCGGAGGAGGCACGCCCAGCCCACGCCGGGTAGTCGTCGTCCCAGGCCCGGATGATATAGCGCTGCGTGCCGCCCTCCCCCGCCTTCCCGTCGGCGAGGCGCGTGACCACGGCCTTCACGAACCGCGGCGCGCGGCTCGTCGGCCCGCGCCCGGCGGCGATAATCGTAAAGGTCGAGGAGCGCACGATTCCGGGCGCCCGCGCCGTCACGATGGGTTTGGCTCGACGCTGGCTCGTGAGGCTCAGCGCATCGTTGGGGAACACCGCCCGGAGCACGGCGGGTGGCGCCGTGTTCACGTTCACCCGACCGGCCCCATAGACCGTCAGGACCTGGGAGAGGAGCGCGTACAACTCGGGGGTGATCCCCTTCACCAGCAGCAGCTCCTCGATCGCTCCCATCGGGCCGTTCTTGGGCAGGTACGGGATCCTGAGCGCGAGGTAATAGTCATCCTCGGCGCCGTTGAGCCGCCGGAGCCGATCGGAATCTACCCAGTCGAGAATCGCGTCGGCCACCTCGTCGATGTTGGTGCCCGGGGGAAGCTCCACGACCCGGAGAAGGGCGGTGAGGAGCTTCTGATCGGCGCGGTTGACGTTGATCTTGCCTTCCTCGTCGAGGATCCGATACCCGACCTCTCCGGCCATCACCCGCGCGCTTTCGGCGAGGCTCGGCAGCGGGGAACCGTCCTTCCTCGCGAAGCGCACCGCGCCGGAGGGGTCGAGAAAGTTGACCTCCCACTCGCCCAGGACCTCGGCCAGCGCCTGGTGCACCCCGGCGAGCGCGAGCGCATAACCTGCCAGATCCTCGCCCCCGTTGCGGACGGCCAGCGCCTCGGTGCGGACCGCGAGTGCAAAGGCGCCTCCGATCATCGAGAGGAGGAGGAGCACGAACAGGACGATCACCAGGGCGAAGCCGCCCTGCGCGCGGGGACCCCTCGGCATCAGCGCCTCCCTGTCGGCTGCGGTTTGGCCAGCTCCGGTTGAGGCTTGCCCTTCTCAGGCTGCGGCTTGTCCTTCTCGGCCTCCGGCTTGGTCTTCGCCGCTGGCGGAAACTGGCTCCGGATCGCCACGACGAGCGGCGGAAGTTGTTCCACCTGGCCCGCCTCGCCCCGGAGGGACAGGCTCACGGCAACCGCGCCGGGAAAGAGATCCGTGGGGTCGATGGGCTCCTTCTTCTCGTCCGGCGGGACGCTCTTCGCCTGCGGCGTGGGGCTCTTCGCCTCTGGCTTGGGGCTCTTCGCCTCTGGCTTGAGGCTCACCACGGCAGGGACCCAGTTGTCCAGCCAGGTTCCGGTGGAGCGCTGGAGGTACCGGAACGAAAGCTCAACCACACCCGGCTCGAGCTGGACGGTCACGCCGCGACCGCTCTCGACGAACTGGCGGTCAGAGGCAGGAGCCTCGACCCGGTAGAGGCCGCCAGGGGCGAGGGCGTAGGTCACCTCCCGCAGGGCGCCCTCGGGCACCGCCGTCGTCAGGCCTCCGGCCGTGGTCAGGAACTTCACCGACGTGGACGCGCCGCTGAAGGCGACCATCTGCTCCTTTTCGTTGACGCGGACCAGGTAGGGCAGCGCCGAGCGCAGCTCCCGGGTCAGGAGGTCGGTGACGAAGCGGGTGCGCTGCGCCGTGTCGAGCCGCGCCTCCCCGCGCTCCCAGGCGTGGCTTGCCAGCCTGAGCGAGCCGAGCGCGATGCCCGCCACCAGGCCGACCAGCCCAAGGGCGATCAGGAGCTCGAGGAGCGTCAGCCCGCGCTGGTTACTCACGCCTCTCCCCGAGCCGAAACGTCTCGAGGCTGACGGGGGGACCCGTCGGGCGCTCGATGGTCACAGCAACGCGGTAGAGCAGGCTGCGCTTGTCCCACCACGCCGGCGTCACCTGGACCCACCACCGAAAGCCGTCGGCCTCACCGACTCCGCTGGCCGGGGCGTCCTCAAGGCTGACCGCGTCGAGCCGGGCCTGCGCGAGCGCCAGCGCCCGCGTGTAGTCGTGGGCTGCCCGCTCGAGCCTCAACGTGCCCTGTACCGCCTGCAGGAGCACCACGAGGGCAATTCCCGTGACGGCCAGCGCCACGAGCACCTCGAGGAGCGTGAAGCCGCGCGTGCTACGAGCGCTGCGCCCCATCGGCGATCCTCACCAGGCCCGTCAGCGGATCCACCTGGACGACGTAGCGCCGTCCCTTGGCACCCTCGAGCCAGACCTGGCCGCCGTAGGCGCCGCCGCGCGGAAAGAAGACGAACCGCACCACACCCCGCTCACGCGACCTCGCCTCGCCCAGCGGCCGCGCCAGCACCCGGACCGACTTGGGCAGCGTATAGGTCGCGCGCACGACCTCGCCGGCGCGGTCCGAGGCAGCCACGGCCAGCCAGTACTCGGCCCGCGAGAGGTCCAGCCCCACGACCGACACCGTTCGCTCGGCGATGGCGAGGGTCCGGGCGTAGCGGAAAACGCTCGCCACCTGGCGGGTCGTGGCCTTGAGCCGGAACGTCTCGAGGCCCTTCCCGGCCTGCGGGAGGACGATCAGGCCGGCGGCGCCGATGATCGCCAGCACCACGAGGAGCTCCAGGAGCGTGTATCCCCGCCGACCCACACCAATCATTGGCTGCTCTTCCAGCTCACGACGTCGGCGTTCTCCCCCTCGCCGCCCTGAGCGCCGTCGGCCCCGTACGAGATCAGGTCGTACTCGCCGTGCTCGCCCGGCGACTGGTAGATGTAGGGACGTCCCCAGGGATCGAGGGGGACCTCCCGCTTCAGGTAGGGCCCGTCCCACATCTCGATCCCCGATGGCTTGGTGCGGAGGACCTGGAGGCCCTCGGAGGTCGTGGGATAGCGCCCCGCGTCGAGACGGAACGAGTCCAGCGCCGTCCCCAGCAGCTCCAGCTGGGCCTGAGCCGCCTGCTGCTTCGAGCGCCCCACCTTGCCGAGAAAGCGCGGGGCCACGAGCCCGGCCAGGAGTCCGAGGATGACCATGACCACCAGGAGCTCGATGAGCGTGAACCCCCGGCGCTCCCGGAGCCGTCGAACCCACGGGGAACGCCACCGCCAGCACGAGAGGGGAGCCATCGGGCTTGCCTCCTAGATCATCGGAGGGGGACACCCACGCCTTCGGCGTGGGTACCCGGGCCCCCTCCGAGGCCTCCCCCAGAGCTTGCGCGGGCCAAGCCCGCGCTCGGAGCGCTTCGCTCCGGAGCGCGAGGACACGTGGGCGAGAGAGGTCTTGTCAGCATCTTGCTAGAGCGGAAGATCGTTGATGCTGAAGATGGCGAGCAGGATCGAGATTACCACCAGGCCCACGACGATCCCCATCGCCACGATCATGATCGGCTCGAGGAGCGAGATGAGGCGCTTCACCCCGGTGCGGACCTCGGTGTCGTAGGCCTCGGCCACGCGGAGCAGCATCTCCTCGAGCCGCCCGCTCTCCTCGCCCACGCTGATCATGTGGATGGCGAGCGGCGGGAACACGCCGCTCTCGCGGAGCGGCACGGCGATCCCGGCGCCCTTCTTGACCCCCTCGGCGACGCTGTCCATGGCCTGGGCGATGACGCGGTTGCCGACGGTCTCCTTCACGATGCGCGTCGCCTGGAAGAACGGGATGCCGCTCTCGACGAGCGTCCCCAGCGTCCGCGCCCACCGCGCGACCTCGGTCTTCTGCAAGAGCACTCCGACCAGGGGCAACCGGAGCTTGAGCCGGTCCCACGCGAGCCCTCCGCCCGGCGTCGCCACGAACTGGCGCGCCCCGACCACGGCCGCCGCCAGCCCGCCCGCCACCAGCCACCAGTACGCGGTCAAGAACCCGGACACCCCTAGCAGGATCTGGGTGGGGAGCGGGAGCGTGCCGCCCATGGCCTGAAAGATGGTCGTGAACTGCGGGAGGACGAAGACCAGGAGGAGGGTCACGGTGCTCGTCCCCACGACGGCGAGGAAGACCGGGTAGATCAGCGAGGTCACCAGGTAGTCCTTCAGCTCCTGGACGCCCGCCAGGAAGGTGGCCAGCCGCGCCAGCAGTTGCTCGAGGACGCCGCCGGCCTCCCCCGCGCTCACCATGCTCACGTAGAGGCGCGAGAACACCCGTGGGTGGCGGGCGAGGGCCTCGGCGAGGGAGCTGCCGCCCTGAACCGACTCCCTCACCTGAGCGATGATCCGACGGAAGTTCCTGTTGTGGGTGAGCTCGGTCTGGATGGCGAGGGCCCGGTCCAGCTCGACCCCGGCGGTCAGGAGCGTCGCGAGCTGCTGGGTGAAGCTCTGAAGCTCGCGGGTGCTGATCCCGGGCAGGCCCCAGCGCCACCCGGGCGCCTCCTCCCGCGCTTCGCGCACGTCGAGGGGGAAGAGCCGCTGGGCCTGTAGGTGCACCACGGCGGCGATCTCGTCCTTTGCATCGAGCCGGCCGCTCACGCGTCGGCCGGCGGTGTCAGCAGCGGTATAGGTGAAAACGGGCATGGCCCCTCTGACGTTGCCCCGCCGGCTCAGGACGGCGCCGCGATGTGGAGCCCGGCGGGCGCGGCCTGCTCGCGGGTGAGCGGGATGGGCTTGGAGCCGGCGGCGGGCTGGGCCTCCAGCGGGAGCGTCTCGCCCTCCTCCTGGGTGACGCGCAGCACCTCGGACACGGCCGTGAGCCCCCTGAGAACCTTGTCCCAGCCGTCCTGTCGAAGCGTCCGCATGCCGAGGGCCATGCCGCGAAGCTTGATCTCCTGGGCCGTGGCCTTGGCCATGATGAGCCCGCGACTGTCGTCGTCGACCAGCAGTAGCTCGTAGATCCCGGTCCGGCCCCGGTACCCCGTGTAGGTGCACGCCTCGCATCCCCGACCGCGGGTCGCGCGCAGCGAGCCGCCGGCGGTCATGATCCCCAGGGTCTGAAGCGCCACGGCATCCAGCTCGTACGGCTCGGCGCAGGCCCGGCAGATGAGGCGGACCAGCCGCTGGGCCAGGATCCCCAGGACCGACGAGGCGATCAGGTAGGGCTCGATCCCCATGTCCTGAAGCCGCGTGACCGCGCCGGCGGCGTCGTTGGTGTGGAGCGTGGAGAAGACCAGGTGGCCGGTCAGCGCTGACTGGATGGCGATTTCCGCGGTCTCAGCGTCGCGGATCTCTCCCACCAGGATGATGTCCGGGTCCTGGCGGACGATGTGACGGAGACCGTTGGCGAAGCTGAGGCCGATCTTGGGCTTGACCTGGATCTGGTTCACGCCCTCGAGCTGGTACTCGACCGGGTCCTCGATCGTGATGATCTTCTTCTCCGGCGAGTTGATCTTGTCGAGGGCCGCATAGAGGGTCGTCGTCTTCCCGGACCCGGTCGGCCCGGTGACCAGGATGATCCCGTACGGACGCTGGATGAGCCTCTCGAACTGCCCCAGCCGCTCTGCGGGGAAGCCCAGCCGGTCGAGCGTGAAGAAAAGCGACTGGCGGTCCAGGATCCGCATCACCACACTCTCGCCGTGGACCGTGGGGATCGTCGCGACCCGGAGGTCGATGGCGCGGTTGAGGACCCGGAGCTTGATCCGCCCGTCCTGCGGGAGGCGGCGCTCGGCGATGTTCATCTTGGCCATGATCTTGACGCGCGAGACGATGGCCGCCTGGAGCCGCTTCGGCGGCGCCTCGGTATCGTGGAGCACCCCGTCGATCCGGTACCGGATCCTGAGCGTCCCCTCGAACGGCTCGATGTGGATGTCGCTCGCCGCGATCTCGACGGCTCGGGAAATGATCAGGTTCACCAGGCGGATGACGGGAGCCTCTTGGGCCGCTTCGCGCAGGTGCTGGAGGTCCTCGTCCTCCCCGGCGAAGACCAGCTCCCCTTCCTCCGGAGTGATTTCGTCGACGATCCGCTCCATGGCGGTCGCCGCGCTGTTGGCGTACTCGGTCAGGGTCGCCACGATCGCCCGCGGGCTACCGAGGCACGGCCGCACCGTCATGCCCAGGACCAACTCGAGAGCCTCCACGGTCTCGAGGTCCGAGGGGTTCTCCATGGCTACCGTGAGGACGCCGTCCTCAACCGCGATGGGGAGACAGCGCTGCTCGGTGAGGAAGCGCAGCGAGACCGTGTTGGAGAAGACCGGGGTCTGGGGGAAGGCCGAGCCCGGGACGTACGGCACGCCGAGCTGTCGGCTCAGCACCGTCAGCAGATCGTGCTCGCCGAGCGCGCCCATTTCGACCAGGAGCGCGCCCAGCCGCTCCCGACGCTGGGTCTGCAGGGCCAGGGCCTCCCGGAGCTGGTCAGCGGTGATCAGCCCGGCCGCGATTAAGAGGTCCCCGAGGCGGGTCCGGTCCCTCATGTCCCTCCCTATGGCTTAGTCAATCGGAGGCTTCTCAGCAGTTCTCGGACGCTTGCTGCAAACGACTCATCAAACATCACAAATTTCGCCTGCTGCTCGGCGGTCAGGACGCTGCGGAGCTCGTTGAGGAGGTTCTTCCGCCAGAGCGCCAGCTGGACCTCGACCTGCTCCCACCGCGCGATCTTCTCCTCATACGCCTTCGGGTCCGACTGGCCCCGTTTGAGCAGTTCCTCCAGGTCCTGAACGACGCGACGCCGTTCCTGAAGCCACATCCGGCGCTGGTCATCGGCTCGGCGCACGCGTGCGGCCACCCGGGCAACTTGCTCGTCCGAAAGCCGGAGCGCGTCCGCGAGCTGGACCAGGTAGAGCGACTCGAGCCGTTTCTCCGCCTGCTGCCGCGCGTCGGGGGTGTCGCTCGTCTGACCGGCCCCGCTGCCCGCCATCCCTACGACGAGGAACGCGATCCCAACACTCCCCCACCACTTCATCGTGATGCCCCCTTCTCCAACGCCGCCACAAGTTGCTCAACCTCCCGGGCGTTCAGCCCGACGAGGTGGTCCACGCGCTGGACGACACCGGCCTGCCGGGCTTCAGTGATCTCGACCAAATAGCCGAGCTCCCGCGCCGCTTCATCGCCCGTCAGAAGAAACGGCGCCGCCCACGCGTAGCGGTTCAGCTCTCTGACGGGAGCTTCCAGGAGCCAGGCGTCCAGCGAAGGATCGTTGACCACCGTGGCCACGGACATGGTGGGGGCCGGTGTTCGCACAGGAGGCGAAGCCCGCCAGACGAGAAGCAGCCCCGCCGCGGCGGCCAGCGGGACCGCCGCCACCGGCCACAGCCACCTGAGCCGTCGGACGCCAGGCCTCGCTTGGGGGTCGAGCCGCCTCGAGATATCGGCCCGGAGCGCCCCCCACGACGCCTCGGAGGGATCCTGGAGCGGAAGCGCCTCCAGGGCAGCCCGGGTCGCCTTGAGACCGGCCAGCGCGGCCGCGCACTCACGGCATCCTTCGAGGTGGGCGCGCAGCTCAGCCGCCTCGGGCACCGGCAGCTCTTCTTCCAGAAGCTCGATCAACCGGGACGGCTCCCGCTCGCAGCTCACGACCCCGGCGTCCCTCTGAACTCCTGCCTCAGGCGCAGGAGCGCGTGATGGTAGTTGGCCTTGACCGTCCCGATTGGGGAGTCCAGCAGTTCGGCGATCTCCCGGAAGCTCAGCCCCTGGTACACCCGGAGGACCAGCGTGACCTTCTGCCTGGGCGGTAGCCCCATGACCGAGCCCGCGAGGCGGCGCGCCGATTCAGCCTCGAGACTCGCCTCGAGGGGCGACGGGTTCGTCGCGCTCAGCGTCTCGTCCAGGGCCTCCCGGGGGCGTCGACGCCTCTGGTGGTCCAGGCAGACGTTCACCGCGATGCGGTAGAGCCACGTCCCCGGGCTCGCCTCCCCCCGGTAGCGGGGGAGTGCCTGGTAGCTCCGCAGGTACACTTCCTGGACGATGTCCCTAGCCTCCTCGGGGTGTCCGACCATCCGCGCGGCGAGACCGTAGATCATCCGATAGGTCCGATCTACCAGGGCCTCAAAGGCCTCGCGACGCCCCGCCCTGAGCCCGGGGACGAGGTCGTCGGTCTCACCCATTCGCCTATTCTCTTGGACTGGCGGCAGCCCGGAACGGTTTAATGGCACGAATTGGGCTCAAAATCCGCACAGTTAGTAATCGGCAGCGGTCAGGATGTCGAGTAGGCGCCTGGCACACCGGTCCCACGTAAAGCTGTACACCTGGCGGAGCCCGAGGGCGCGTAACCGGTCATGGCGAGCAGGGTTCTCCAGGACCTCGGCCAAGGCCTGGGCCAGGGCCTCCACATCGAGGGGGTCCACCAGGAGCGCCGCGTTGCCAACCACCTCCGGGAGCGCCGAGACGTTGGAGGTCACCACCGGGGTCCCGCATGCCATTGCCTCCAACGGGGGGAGGCCGAACCCTTCGTAAAGCGAAGGAAAAACAAAGACATCGGCGCCGGCGTAGAGGGCCGGCAGTTCCTGGTCGTCCATGTAGTCCAGGAAGACCACCCGCTGGCCGATGCCGAGGCGCTCAGCCACAGCGGACAAGCCCGGGAAGTAGCGCGGATCCTTTCGTCCGGCAATGACCAGGCGGTGCGGAATCGAGGCCCCGAGCCGGGAGAAGGCGGCGATGAGCCGTGCCAGATTTTTGTGCGGCAAGAGATTCCCCACGTAGAGGATGTAGCGCCCGAGGCCGAGCCGCCGACGGAGGGGTTCGGGGTCGACCTCCGGATGGAACCGCCGCACGTCGTAGCCCACCGGAACCACATGGATCCGGCGTTTGTCCAACCGGTAGAAGCGGCCGAGGTCCTCGCGCGTGGTCGCTGAGTCGCTCAGGATCACGCGCGAGCGACGAAGCAGGAGCGGGATGACGTAACGAAAGTAGACCGACTGCCGCGGAAAGGCGCTGGGGAAGTGGAGCGGGATGAGGTCATGGACGACCACCACCTGGGGGACCGGCGAGAAGAGGCTCCCCTCGGGGAGCGGCGAGAAGAGGATCGAGGCCCGGTCGGCCCGGAGCCGAAGGGGCAGGACCAGCTGGAGCCAGAGGAGGCGCGCGAGGTGGCCCCGCGCCCCGTGCGACGGCTCGACCGCCCGCCAGATCCGCCGGGCCGTCACCGAGCCGAACTCCTCCCGCTCCGGGTGGGCCGTGTAGACGGTCAGGTCACCGTGGAGCCGGGCCAGCTCGCGCACCATGTTGACGGTATAGACGCCGAGGCCGGTGAGGAACCGATCCACGATCGAAGCGTTGACCGCGATCCTCACCGGGTCACTGCCTCATACACCTCTACCGTCCGCTGGGCGGTCAGCTCCCACGAAAACGCGCGCGCACGCTCGAGCCCCAGCGCCCCGAGTCTCGCCCGGAGGTCCCTGTCACCCAGGACGCGGTCGATGGCCTGAGCGAGCTCGGCAGAGCTCCGCGGATCCACGAGCAGCGCCGCCTCGCCGACCACCTCCCTGAGCGCCGGGATGTCGGAGCCCACCACCGGCACGCCGCAGGCCATCGCCTCGAGGGGCGGCAGGCCGAACCCCTCGTAGAGCGACGGGTACACGACACAGGCGGCCCCGCTCGTGAGCATCGGGATCTCCTCGTCGTCGAGATAGCCGACGCGGCGGATCGACGCGGCACACGGCGAGGCCCTGAGCCGGGCCAGGAGTTCACGGTTCCGCCACCCCGGCCCCCCGGCCAGCACCAGCGCCGGCGGGTTATCGTCCCGCTCGTAGAGCGTCTCGTAGGCGCGGAGGAGCGTGAGGAGGTTCTTCCTCGGCTCCAGGCTGCCGACGAAGAGCAGGTAGCCCTTCGCCGCGAGCCCGTAGCGGTCGAGCACCGGCGCCACCTCGCCGGCCGAACGGGGCCGGAAGGCGGGAGCCGGCGCCTCCGGGATCACCCAGACTTTCTCCGGGGGCACCCCGAGCAGCGCCGCCAAATCGTCGCGGGTCTGCCGGGAGGGCACGATCACAGCATCGGCCGCCCTCACGGCCGGCGGGAGCGTCAGCCGCGCGTGGAGGACCCGCGCGCGCGGATGGTACTCGGGAACGCGAAGGCAGGAGAGGTCGTGAACGGTCACCACCCGCCGGCCGCGCCGCTGCGGGAGGGCGACGCCGTTGACCGAGTGGAAGCAGTCCACCGGGCCCAGGAACGACTCCACGCTCAGCGCCCTCACGAGGAGGGGCCACGCCGCGCTGAGGCCGAAGAGCAGGTTGGGGAGCCGGTTCACGATCCTCACCGCAGCGCCCGGCGGGAACGCCGGTCGCTCCCGAGCCCCGGGCCTGAACGAGTCGAAGAAGAGGAGTGAGTAGCGATGACCGTCCGCGCGGCGGCCGAGCGCCTCGACGAGGGACCGGGTGTAGCGCCACACCCCGCCGAGCCGGTAGGCCCGGAGCGGTGTCGCCTCGACGCCGACGTGCAACGACCGACGCGGACGCATCAGGGGAGCCTGGCGTGCATGACCGGCGAGGTGAATTGGGGCCACCCGACGGGAACGTGTGCCCGCCATTATATCATTGTCGGAGGGGGACACCCACGCCTTCGGCGCGGGTACCCGGGCCCCCTCCGAAGCCTCCCCCATCGCTTGCGCGGGCAAAGCCCGCGCTCGAAGGCCGGGCCACGCAGAGTCAAGTCCGCACGCGCGGGTCCAAGACGTCGCGCAACCCATCGCCCAGGAGGTTGAGGCCGAGGACCGACAGCGCGATGGCGCCACCGGGGAAGATCGCGAACCACGGGTTGAGCGAGAGGAAGCTCTGCGCCTCCTTCAGCATCAGTCCCCACGACGGCTGCGGGGGCTGGGTGCCGAGCCCCAGGTACGAGAGCCCGGCTTCGGCCAGGATCGCGACGGGAAAGCTGATGGTCGCCTGGACGATGAGCGGCGCCACGGTGTTCGGCAGGATGTGGCGGCCGATGAGCGCGGCATCCCCGGCCCCCAGCGCGCGGGCGGCCAGGACGAACTCGCGCTCCCTCAGCTCGAGGAACTTTCCGCGCGTGAGCCGGGCGAAGATGGGAGTGAAGGCGGCGCCGATCGCCACCATGCTGATCGTGATCCCGGGGCTGAAGACCGCGGTGATGAGGAGGGCGGAGAGGATGGCGGGAAACCCCTGCACCGCATCCATCAGCCGCATGAAGCCCTCGTCCAGCCAGCCCCCGAAGTAGCCGCTGAGCATCCCGAGCGCCACGCCGACGCCCATCCCGATCCCGACCGCGATGACGCCGACCGCGATGGACGTGACGGCGCCGGCCATGATGCGCGAGAGCAGGTCGCGGCCGTACTGGTCGGTGCCGAGCCAGTGGGCCCCCGACGGGCCCCGGAGCCGGTCCACGAGGGACATCTGCAGCGGGTCCCACGGAGTGTAGCCGAAGGAGAGCGCCGCGGTCAGCACGAGAAGGGCCGTGATCGCGAAGCCCAGCGCGAAGGTGAAGTGACGGAAGGAGCGCAGCCGCCGGGGGCTACTCATACCGGATCCGCGGATCCAGAACGCCGTAGAGGACGTCCACGGCCACGTTGATGAAAACGATCACCGAGGCCACGAAGAGGACGACCCCCTGGACCACGGGGAGATCGCGGGCGGTGATGGCGCCGAGGGCCAGCCGGCCGAGACCGGGGAGGTAGAACACGGACTCCAAGATTATGCTGCCCGCCATGAGCTGGCCGAGCTGGAGCCCCACCACCGTCACCACCGGGATCAGCGCGTTCTTCAGGGCGTGCTTGACGAGGACCGACGGCTCGGCCAGCCCCTTCGCGCGCGCCGTCTTGACGTACTCCTCGCGCAGGACCTCGAGGATCGCCGAGCGCGTCGTACGGGCGAGCACGGCGAACTGGAAGAGCCCGAGGGCGACGGCGGGGAGCATGAGAGACCTGAGGGCCGGTCCCACCCCGTGCATCCAGCCGTCGAACCCACCGGCCTGCAGCCAACCCAGCTTGACCGAGAAGAGGAGGATCAGGAGGAGGCCCGCCCAGAAGGACGGGATGGAGATGCCGACCTGGGACAGGGTCATCGCGAGGTAATCGCCCCAGCGCCGGTGACGCGTGGCGGCAAAGATCCCGAGCGGGATGGCCGCGACGACCATGAACAGCGCCGCGAGCAGGGTCAGGGGGCCGGTGACGGCGAGGCGTGAGAGGATGAGCTGCGCCACCGGGACGTCGTACTGGATGGAGTGGCCGAGATCGCCCCTAAGGGCGCGGCCGATCCACTCCAGGTACTGGACGGGGAGGGGCCGGTTGAGCCCCATGGCCTCGCGGAGACGCTCGGCCGCTTCCGGGCTGCCCTCGGTCCCCATGATGATCAGCGCCGGGTCGCCCGGGATAATGCGGATCACCACGAACACCAGCACCGACACAAAGAACAGCGTCACGATCAGGGCGAAGAGCCGCCGGACAATGAAGCTACGCACGGCTGTCAGAATGCCCCCTCGAGCGCGGGCTTTGCCCGCGCAAGCACCTCGGGCCTCGCGCGGCGGGTGGCCTGCCTCGCGGCATGGCCGAACCCGCCGCGCTCGAAAAACAAGGGGGGAGGCTTCGGAGGGGGCCGTCGAGGCCCCCTCCGACGATCAAGCGCGGGCTTTGCCCGCGCAAGCTGTCGGGGGGAGGGATCGGAAGGGGGGCGGAGCCCCCCTCCGAGGTTAGTGGCGAGGCCGGCGGGGCTGGTCGGGGACAGGACCCGCCCGCCGATACCTGTCTTTACACTTCACCTCGCCCAGTAGACCTCGGACAGGTCCATGGAAGGGGTCGGGAGGTCCTTCCAGATCCCCTGCACCCCTTTCTTCGTCGCCACCAGGCGCGGGTGGACGAAGAGCCACACCACCGGGGCCTCCTCCACCATGATCTTCTGGAGCTGGAGGTACAGCTCCCGGCGCTTCTTCTCGTCCAGCGTCACCTCCGACTCCGCGTAGACCTTCTGGAACTTCGAGCTGTTGTAGCGGAAGTAATACCCCGGGTTCGCGTAGTTGCCCGCGTCCCAGGATTCGGCGTGGCCGATGATGGTCATGTCGTAGTCGGCGTTCCGGTAGATCCGGGCCAGCCACTGCCCCCATTCAATCTGCTCCAGCTTCACCTTGATCCCGACCTTGGTGAGCTGGTTCACGATCACCTCACCCGAGCGCACCGTGTAGTAGTACTGGGGGGGAACCTTCAGCACGGTCTCGAACCCGTTCGGGTAACCGCTCTCGGCCAGAAGCTTCTTCGCGCGTTCCGGATCGTGGGGGACCGCCCTGGCCATGTCCACGTGGTACGGGTTAAGAGGATCGATGTTCGACCCCAGCGGCCGCCCGAGCCCGAACATGGCCCCCTTGATGACCTCCTCCTTGTTGATCGCGTGGGTGATGGCCCGCCGCACGCGGACGTCGTCGAAGGGCTTGCGGGAGTTGTTGAGGGCAAGGATGACGTCGTTGGTGGTGTCCCCCTGGATCACGGCGAAGCGCGGATCGCTCTTCAGCTCGGGAACGCTCTCGGGCCCGAGGCCGAAGGCCAGCACGTCCACATCCCCCGCCTTGAGCGCGGCGAGGGCGGAGTTGGGATCCGGGATGAACCGGAACGTGATCCGATCCAGGTAGGGCAGCCCCTTCACGTGATAGTCCTTGTTCTTGGCCAGGACGATCCGGTCGCCGCGCACCCAGTCGGAGAACACGAACGGTCCGGTGCCCACCGGGTGGCTCTTCAGCGTGTCCGCCGCCTCGCGCGGGTAGATCACCGAGCCCTGCCGCGCCAGGTTCAGGAGGAAGGAGGCGTTGACCCGCTTGAGCGAGACCGTGACGGTGTAGTCGTCCCCCACGTGGATGGCGGCGATGTCCTCGTAGTGCTTCCGGTGGGGATGCTTGGTCTCGGGGTTCAGCGCCCGCTCGAGGACGAACTTGACGTCCGGGGCCTTGAACTCGCGGCCGTTGTGGAACTTGACGCCTTTCTTGAGGAAGAACGTGTAGTTGAGGTTGTCCGTGCTGTACCAGCGCTCGGCCAGCCACGGCAGGAGCTTGCCGCTCTTGTCGATCCTCACCAGGCACTCCTGGATGTTGTAGTGGACGACGGCGGCGATGGCCGACGCCGGGCTCGCGGTGAGATCCAGGCCGGGCGGCTCGGCCGGAGCCTGCACGATCAGGCTCCCGCCCGCGACCTGGACCTGCGCCGGGCCAGGGGCGACGAGCCCGACGACGAGCGCGACGATTACCGCGGCGATGCGTAGGGCTCTGCTCACTGGACTATCTTCGCTCATGATTCAGCACCGTCCCTTCGAGCGCCCACCCACGCCTCCGGCGTGGGTACCCGGCCGGCGCAATCGTCTCGGGCCTCGCCACGTGGCTCTCCGACCCTGCGGCTCGTCGGCAGCCCCACCGCTCGGACTGCAACCGGGGAGGTTCGGAAGGGGCGGGTACCCGCGCCACACCCGCGCGCGAGCGCGGGGGGTCGGCGTGGGTGCGCCCCCCTCAGAGGAATCTTATGCGCTCCTCCCTCTGAAGAACCCGACGGTCCGCCGGAGCCCTTCCTCGAAGTCCACCACCGGCGCATAACCGAGGAAGCGCTTGACCTTGCCGATGTCCGCCTGCGTGTGGGGGACGTCCCCTGGCCGGCGGGCGGTGTGGACACGCTCCAGCCGTCGGCCGACGATTCCATCCAGCAGTCCGATCATCTCCAGGAGGCTCACGCGGTTCCCGCACCCGACGTTGAACATCTCCCCGGCGATGCCGGGCGCCTGGGCGGCAAGCAGGTTCGCCTCCACCACGTTGTCCACATAGGTGAAGTCCCGCGACTGGAGCCCGTCGCCGTGGACCTCCAGGGGTTCGCCGCGGAGCGCCCAGAGGATGAAGCGCGGGACCACGGCGGCGTACTGGGAGGTCGGATCCTGGCGCGGGCCGAAGACGTTGAAGTAGCGGAGCCCGAGCGTCTCGACCCCGTAGAGGCGCGCCCAGACCGAGCAGTAGAGCTCGCCCGCGAGCTTGGAGACAGCGTAGGGAGAGACCGGGGCCGGAGGCTGGTCCTCGCGCTTGGGCAGATCCGGACGGTCGCCGTAGATTGACGAGGACGACGCGTACACCACGCGCCTGACCCCCGCCTCGCGGGCGGCGACCAGGACGTGCAGGGTGCCGGTCACATTGCTCGCGTTCGCGCCGAGCGGGTCCTCCACCGAGCGCGGCACCGACCGCATGGCGGCCTGATGGAAGATGACCTCCGCCCCGCGGGCGGCGCGAACGACGGCGTCGAGGTCGGTGAGATCCCCCTCCACGACCTCGAGCCGCGGGTTGCCGGCCGCGAAGGCCAGGTTCTCGCGCGTGCCCGTGGAGAAGTTGTCGAGCACCCGGACCCGGTGGCCGTCCCGGAGCAGGCGCTCCACGACGTGGGACCCGATGAACCCGGCGCCGCCCGTCACCAGAAACATGGACACGCATTATGGGCGCGGGCTCTCCGACGTGTCAACAGCGCTCCCCGGCACGCGTCCCGGCTAGCCTGCTGCGGTGTTCGGGACACTCCGCTCGCAGCCTGTCGGGTTATACCCTTCGAGCGCGGGCTTGGCCCGCGCAACCGATTCCTGGGGGGGCCTCGGAGGGGGCCGTCGAGGCCCCCTCCGATTAGGCTTCGCGGGGGCTCCCGATCTGGCTGGCCGGTGAGCTGTTTGCCCCCCAAGAAATCGCCGTTTGACAGGCAGGGGGCCGATGGCTAGGATGGAAGCGGTATCGCCGGCCAGCTCCCCCGTCCGCCCCCGATGCAAAAGGAGGATGCCATGGGTCGCGCCGTTTCCCTCGGATGCGTGTTCCTGCTCAGCCTCGGGCTCGTCGCTCCCGCACCCCTCGACGCCCAGACCAAGGACGAGACCATCGTGTACGCGTTGCAGGGCGACCTCCCGAACTGGGATCCGCCGAACTCGGTCCTGCGCGAGAGCATCATTCTCGGCTACAACGTCTTCGACCACCTGGCGACGCGCGATCTCAAGACGGGGCGGGTCATCCCGAGCCTCGCCACGTCGTGGAAGGCGCTGGACGACACGACGTGGGAGGTCAAGCTCCGGACCGACGTCAAGTTCCACGACGGGCAGAAGTTCGCCGCGCGCGACGTGAAGGCCACGTTTGACCGCGTCCTGGACGAGAAGAACAAGCTCACCGCGCGGGGCAACCACGCCAAGATCAAGAGCATCGAGGTCGTGGACGATCACACCGTGCGCTTCAGAACCGATGGCCCGTACCCGCTCTTCGTCGAGCGCCTCACCGCCCAGGTGATGCAGTCGGAAAAGGTCATCAGGGAGAAGGGCCACGAGTGGATGCAGGAGAACCCGGTCGGGACCGGACCGTACAAGCTCGTCCGGTGGACGAAGAAGCAGGAACACCTCCTGGTCCGGAACGACGACTACTGGGGACCCAAGCCGGCCTTCAAGTACGTGCGCGTCCGCATCATTCCAGAGACGGCCACCCAGATCGCCGAGCTGATCTCCGGCGGCGTCGACGTCATCAAGGCCGTGCCCCCCGACCCGATGGACGTGTTCAATAAGTCAGGGGTGGCCCGAACCTCTACCTCCCCGATCCTCCGGACCGCCTTCCTCCAGCTCGATCAGGCCGCGCGCAGTGGCCCGAACCCCTTCACGGATCGGCGGGTGCGCCAGGCGGCCAACCTGGCCGTGGACATGGACGCCGTCATCAAGCACGTGCTGAACGGGCTCGGGGACCGGACCGCGACCGGCGTCAACCCGATGGCCTTCGGATACGACTCGAACCTGAAGCCCTACAAACAGGACGTCGAGCGGGCCAAGAAGCTCCTCGCGGAGGCGGGCTACCCGAACGGGATCGACATCCGCTTCCGCACGGGTCCGGCGATCGTGGAGCCCGGCCTGCGGCAGACCAGCGACGCCGTCGTGGCGGACCTGGCCAAGGCCGGCATCCGGACCCAGCAGAACTACATCGGCGAGATCGGCCCCTACGTGACCCAGGTCAAGGAGGGCAAGGCGGGCCCGATGTTCGAATGGTCGTGGGGCTACTACTCGGTCTTCGACGCTGACGCGATCCTCTACGACGTCTTCCGCTGCGGCGAGGCCTACAGCTACTACTGCAACAAGGCGCTGGACGACCTGATCCACACGGGGCGGTCCACCCTCGACGCCAAGAAGCGGACCGAGATCTACCTCAAGGCGCAAAGGCTCCACTTCGAGGACGCCGCCTACCTCTACAAGTGGGGGCTCCGGGGCGTCTGGGGCGTCTCCAACCGGGTCGACTACGAGGCGCCGCGGGACGAGATCGACCGGATGTTCGCCGCCAAGCCCCGCAAAAAGTGAGCGCGCCCGGAGGGGGCGGGCGCGTCCGCCCCCTCCTCGCCGGGTCCCGGGATGAGGCAGTATATCGTCCGGCAGCTCGTCCAGCTCGTCGTCGTCGTTCTCGGCATCTCGATCCTCTCCTTCGCCATCCTGCACGTCATCGGCGACCCGGTGCTCCTCCTGCTGCCGCAGAACGCCGGGAAGGACGAGTTCGAGCGCTACCGCAAGCTCCTCGGCCTCGACCAGCCGCTGGTGGTCCAGTACTGGAAGTTCGCCAGCAGCGCGGTGCAGGGGGACTTCGGCAAGTCCTGGTACGCTGACATCCCCGCGTTCGGTCTCGTCCTGGAGCGCATGCCCCCCACGATCTACCTGACTCTCGCGGGCCTCCTGGTCGCGCTGCTGATCGCCCTGCCGCTCGGGATCCTCTCGGCCCTGAAGCGCCACTCGTTCGTGGACAACCTGTGCACCGTCCTCGCCGTCGGGGGACAGGCGATGCCGATCTTCTGGCTCGGCATCATGCTCATCCTCGTCTTCGCGGTGAGGTTCAGGGCGCTCCCGGCCTCCGGCTACGGCACGTGGCAGCACTTCGTCATGCCCGCCTTCACGCTGGGCGCCTTCCTCGCTCCGATCACGATGCGCCTGGTCCGCTCGGGCGTGATCGAGGTCATGAACATGGAGTACATCAAGACCGCCCGCGCCAAGGGAGTCGGCGAGCGCATGGTGGTGATCAAGCACGCCTTCCGCAACGCCTGCATCCCCGTCATCACCGTGCTCGGCATCCAGTTCGGCCAGCTCCTTGGCGGCGCCATCGTGACCGAGACGGTCTTCGCCTGGCCCGGGGTCGCCACGCTCACCGTGGAGTCGATCCGGAACCAGGACTTCCCGGTCGTCCAGTGCGCCGTGGTGCTGCTCGCGCTCATCATCGTGCTCGTCAACCTGGTCGTGGACCTGATCGTCGGGCTGATCGATCCGCGCATCCGAGTCGGAGCATGATCCTCCTCGGAGGGGGGCCACCCACGCCGACCCCCCGCGCTG
>JACQWB010000003.1 GCA_016209385.1 Candidatus Rokuibacteriota bacterium | reverse complement strand
CCTCGGCTCTTACTTACTCGGGTCTCGCCTCGCCGCTGGCGCAGGCGATGAAGCAGCCTGCGCCGAAGCGCCTCGGCACGAACAGCCACGCCTGCGGCTCGTCGGCAGCCCCTCGGCTCGAACCACCAATCCTGGGGGAGGCCTCGGAGGGGGCCCGGGTTCCCGCGCCGAAGGCGTGGGTGTCCCCCTCCTATTGTCCTAGCGGCCACTCAGCTCATGAGCCAGCTCCCTGACCGTGGCCACCACCTCGCGAGGCGAGACGCGACGGTCCTCGCGACGCCGGCGGGTGCGCACCTCCACCACACCGTCCTTCACCAGAGCTGTGCCGACGGTGACCCGAATCGGGATGCCGATCAGGTCCGCGTCCTTGAACTTGACCCCGGGGCGCTCGTCCCGATCATCCAGGAGAACTTCGACCCCCGCGTCCCGGAGCTCCGTATACAGGGTCTCGGCGGTCCCCGCCTGGCTCTGGTCCTTCGTGTTCACCGGGAGCAGGTGGACCTCGTACGGCGCGATGCTCCAGGGCCAGACGATGCCGTCCGCGTCGTGGGACTGCTCCATCGCCGCGGCGGCGATCCGGGCCGGGCCGATGCCGTAGCTCCCCATCACGATCGGCCGTTCCTGTCCCGCCTCATCGAGGAAGACCGCGCGGAGGGGCACCGAGTACTTCGTGCCCAGCTTGAAGATGTTCCCCACCTCGATCACGCGCTCGATGGTCAGCTCGCCGGCGCACTGGCCGCACTGCTCTCCGGACTGCACCACGTGCAGGTCGGCGAACCGAGCCGCGAAATCGGCCCCGGGCCGCACCCCGCTCAGGTGGAACCCGTCCCGGTTGGCCCCGGCCACATACGCTCCGTCTCTGAGACACTCGTCCGCGACGATGGGGACCTTCACGTCGACCGGGCCGATGAACCCGACCGGGGCCCCGAACCAGGTCTTGACCTCATCGGGATGGGCCGGGCGCACCTCGGCACCCAGGAACCGGGCGAGCTTCTTCTCGTGCAGCGACTGGTCGCCTCGCACGACCGCCAGGACCGGGCCCGCCTTCGTCACGTAGCAGAGCGACTTGAGCAGCAGCGCGGGATCGGTCCCGAGCAGCGCTGACACCCCCGCGATGGTGCGGGCGTTCGGCGTCGGAATCTCCTCGCGCTTCCGGTCCGGGAACCGGGGCTTCACCGGAACGCCCCGCGCCAGCTCCACGTTTGCCGCGTAGCCGCACCGCGGGCAGCGCGCGACCTCGTCCTCCCCCGCCGGGCTCGGCGCCATGAACTCGTGGGACCCCGATCCGCCCATCATCCCGGGGTCCGACTCGACCACGTAGTAGCGGAGACCGCACCGGTCGAAGATGCGGCAATAGGCGTCGCGGTGGGCGTCGTAGGCTTTGGCCAGGCCGGGCTCGTCGGCGTCGAGGGTGTAGGAATCTTTCATCAGGAACTCGCGCGTCCTCAGGACGCCCGAGCGCGGCCGGGCCTCGTCGCGCTCCTTGGTCTGGATCTGGTACCAGATCTGGGGCAGGTCCCGGTAGGAGCGGATTTCCTTGGCCGCCAGCCACGCGATGACCTCCTCGTGGGTCATGCCGAGGCACAGGTCGCGCTGGTTGCGGTCCTTGAGCCTGAACATCTCCTCCCTGATCTCGGTCCAGCGGCCCGACTGCAGCCAGATCTCCGCCGGGTGGAGCACCGGCATCGTGATCTCCTGACCGCCGATCCGGTTCATCTCTTCCCGGATGATGGCGTTGATCTTGTCGAGCACGCGCTGCCCGAGCGGCAGGTAGACGTAGATCCCCGCGGCGAGCTGGCGCACCAGCCCGGCCCGGACCATGAGCTTGTGGCTGACCGCCTCGGCCTCCGCGGGATCCTCGCGGAGGGTCGGGATCAACGACTGCGACCAGCGCATCCGCTCACTTCACCTTCGGTGGTTCGGTCTCGGGCGGCGCGAGGAGGTAATCGCCCGGGGGGTGGTCGGGGATCCGGTAGCGGATGTAGGGGTATCCCCATTCGACGTGGTAGCGATCGGCGGCCTCGATCGTCGCCGCGATCAACCCGTCGAACTCTTCCCAGGACCGACGCCGCATGGCTTCGTCCAGCCCGTCCAGGTGCTCCTTGCTGAACTTCTCGAGGGCCTCCTTGTACTTGGGCCGCGTCAGCGTCGCGTTGTTCAGGATCTTACGGATGCCCCGGAGCTGGTACATGCCGAGGGGCCAGTTGCCGGCCTTGCAGGCGAAGTACATCACGTGCACCCGGTGAGCGAGCGCCAGCATCCACTCGCTCAAGCCCGGCTGGAGCCCGGCGATCTCGTCCAGGCTCAGTTCGCCGTGCTTGGTCTTGCCTACCGGTCGGTCCATGCTCACCTCGCTGCCCTGGCTAATCCGCCGCCGGGATCGCCGCTTCGGCCTGCTTCTCGGCGATGAACCGCTCCACCTCTTCCCACAGGGCGTCCACGATCTGGGCCTCGGGAACCTTGCGCACCACCTCGCCTTTCCTGAAGATGAGGCCGATCCCCTTGCCTCCCGCCACGCCGATGTCGGCGGCGCGCGCCTCGCCCGGCCCGTTTACTTCACACCCCATCACCGCGACGTGGATGTTGGCGTTGAGGCCCTTGAGGCGGTCTTCCACGTCCCGCGCCAGCTTCACGAGGTCCACGTCGGCGCGGCCGCAGGACGGGCACGCCACGAACGTGAGCCCTTGCTTCCGGAGCCCGAGGGCCTTCAGGATCTCGATCCCGACGCGCACCTCCTCCACCGGGTCGGCGGCCAGCGACACCCGAATCGTGTCTCCGATCCCTTCGGACAGAAGGGTGCCGATCCCCAGCGCCGATTTGATGGTTCCCACCGTCGGGGTCCCCGCTTCCGTCACGCCGAGGTGGAAGGGGTAAACCACCTGGTCAGCCAGCATGCGGTAGGCCTCGATCATCATGGCCGGGTCGGAGGCCTTGAGCGAGATCTTCAT
>JACQWB010000002.1 GCA_016209385.1 Candidatus Rokuibacteriota bacterium | reverse complement strand
TGTCAACGCTTCGCGCCCGTCCTCGCGAACGGTCACGCATGACTCGGGGCCGGTGTGGGTCGCTACTCCTTCACCGTGTGACTCTTTCATTCACTACACCTCGCCGGTTTAACCCGGCGCACGGAGGTCCCCCACATGATCCTCCGAAAGGTCGCGCTCATCGTCACCCTCGCCCTCGGCCTCCTCTCGGCGCTGCTCGCCGCCGAGGCGCAGCAGGCCAACGTCCCACGGATCGGTGTGCTGACTATGGCGTCTGCATCCGCATACGCCGCCCGCTTGGCAGCCTTCGATCAAGGCCTCCGCGAGCTGGGATGGATTGAGGGCCAGAACATCGTCATAGAGAGGCGATATGGGGAGGGAAAATACGAAAAGCTCCGCGAGCTGGCTGCAGAACTGGTCCGGAGCAAGGTGGACGTCATCGTGGCGGTCACCCCCCCGGACATCCGTGCTGCCAAGCAAGCCACCACGACGATCCCCATTGTCATGGTGATTGGGATCCATCCGGTTAGCCAGGGGCTCATCGCCAGCCTGGCGCGGCCGGGCGCGAACCTCACGGGGTCGACCTGGGATCTCGACCCGGAGATAAGCGGGAAATACCTGGACTTCCTGAAGGAAGTCGTCCCCCGGCTCTCGCGGGTCGGCGGCCTCATCGATCCCGCCAACCCAGGAATCGAGGTCTACCGGAAGGCAGGCGAAGCCGCCGCGCCCAAGCTGGGCCTGACGATCGAGCATGTGGAGGTGCGAGAGCCGACCGATTTCGAGAACGCGTTTGCTACCCTGATCCAGCAGCGCGCCCAGGCGCTCTTCGTCTACGGATCGCCATTGATCCGCTCGCATCTAGGCCAAATTGTCGACCTGGCGGCGAAGCACCAGCTGCCCGACATGTACATCTGGAGAGAGGCCGTGGCCATGGGGGGCCTGATGTCCTACAGCCCCAGACTTACCGATTTTTTTGAGCGCGCCGCCACCTATGTGGACAAGATCTTGAAAGGCGCTAAACCTGCCGACCTGCCGGTCGAGCAACCGACCCGGTTCGAATTCCTGGTGAATCTCAAGCGGGCCAAGGTCCTCGGCCTCGCGATCCCGCAGTCCGTCCTGATCCGGGCGGACCAAGTGATCGAGTGATGTTCGGGGAAGCAAGGAGGCGACCATGAAGCTTCGAACCGCCGCGCTTCTCATCGCCCTGGGCATCCTCCTGGCGCCGCTCGCCGCCGACGCGCAGCCGCCGGCGAGGGTCGCCCGCATCGGGATTCTCTGGCTCAACCCCCTCTCAGCTACCGGGCACCTCCTTGAGGCATTCCGGCAAGGGCTGCGCGAGCTGGGCTACGTGGAGGGCCAGAACATCGCCATTGAGTTTCGATCGGCGGAGGGAAAATTGGAAAGGCTGCCCGACGTTGCAGCCGAGCTGGTGCGGCTTAAGGTTGACGTCATCATGACGGGGACTATACCCCTGATTCGAGCTGCGCAGCGGGCGACGACGACGATCCCGATCGTCATGGGGAACAGTGGTGGCGATCCTGTGAGGGACGGGTTCGTCGCCAGCTTGGCGCGGCCGGGCGGGAACATCACGGGGTTGAGCTTAATGGCCCCCGAGTTAGCTGGGAAACGGCTGCAGCTGCTCAAGGAAGTCGTCCCGAAGGTCTCGCGGGTGGCTGTCCTCTGGGATCCGAACGGTCCAGGCCTGGGACGCAACCCCTTCAGAGACCTGGAGGTCGCGGCCCAGGCATTGGGGGTAGAGCTTCAATCGCTGGAGGTGCGAGCTGACGACGAGTTGGAGCAGGCATTCCAGGCCGCAACCCGGGGGCGCGCTGGCGCGGTCATGGCACTGACCGTCCTGCTTATCTTCCGTAACCGGACACGGCTCGTGGAGCTCGCGGCAAAGAGCCGGCTGCCGGCGATGTGGGGATCGAGGGAGTTTGTAAACGCCGGCGGGCTCATGGCGTATGGGACGAGCATCCCCGATCTGTACCGCCGCGCCGCCGCCTACGTCGAGAAGATCCTGAAGGGCGCCAAGCCGGCCGACCTTCCCGTGGAACAGCCGATGAGGTTCGAGTTCGTCGTCAACCTCAAGACCGCCAAGGCCCTCGGGCTCACGATCCCCCAGTCAATTCTCATGCGGGCCGACCAGGTGATCGAGTGAGCAAGCATGAAGTGCGCGTTGACCCCAAGGACATGTCGCTGGACGAGCCATGGGACATTAGGCGGCGAGCAAGGTAGCCTCTATGGCCGGCTTGACTCCGGCAAACAAATGGGGGGCAATGTGGCACGCTATGTGGTAAAATTTATGCCATGAAAATTACCATCGATGCTGCCGGGCGCCTCGTCATTCCGAAAGAGATCCGGCGCGAAGCCGGCCTCACACCTGGGATGCCGCTCGAGGTCCGTTGGGAAGGTGGGCGCATTGAAATCACGCCTGCGCCGTTACCCGTCAAGCTGGTCCGGCGAGGGCGGCTGCTGGTGGCGGTTCCCAAAAGTGACGTGAGTCCCCTGAAGGCCGAGACGGTTGAGCGGACGCGTGCAGCACTGCGGCGAGAACGGTCCCCTCGTTCGTAGGGGGCAATGCCGGGCTTTCTGCCGGACACGAGTTGTATGATCGCGGCAGTATGCACCTGGCATGAGCACCATGATCGAGCCACGAGTGAGATTGAGCAGCGCTTACGTCGAGGCGAAGAAATGTTGATGGCGGGCCCGGCTCTCATCGAAAGCTATGCGGTGCTGACCCGTCTGCCCGCGCCCCACCGCCTGTCTCCGCTGGATGCCTTCACCTTGCTGGAGACAAACTTCATGCGCGCAAAAATCATCGCCCTGGACGGGGCGGCGTACCGCACGCTCTTACGTCGGGCGGCGGATGACGAGATTGTTGGGGGACAGACCTACGACGCCGTCATTGCTGGGTGTGTTCTCAAGTCGAAAGCCGATGCCCTCCTCACCTTTAACGAGGGCCACTTCCTCTGGCTTGCAGAAAGAGGAATAGCCGTTGTGGTTCCTGGGGCGGAGAGGGGATGAGAACGGCCAGGCCATGGGGACGCGCGGGGGCACGACCCCACGCGTGAGGGGATCAACGGTAAGCGCGAACCGCTCGAGTGAAACGGCTCCGAGGAGCGGGAGGCTCGCGGGAGGGCCGAAGAGACAGATCGTGTGAAGCGTCCGCCCGTCGATGGTAAGACGATCTCCTGATCCGCGTGGACAGGTTGGTCCGATGAAGCCCTCGCCTAACACGCAATTATCTTGCCGGCTTAACCGGCGCAGGGAGAGAACCATGAAGCGGGTTGCCATTCTCTTTCTGTCCCTCACCATCGCGCTCTTCGTGTCCGATCCCGCGGCAGCGGCCCGGCTCACGATCGGCATCGGCTCCATCCCCAACACGCCGGACCCCCACCGCGACTCCACGGCCAACGCGCTGCCCGCCTACGCCCAGATGTTCGAGAAGCTGGTGGGCGTCGACGACGCGGGGAAGATTGTCGGGCTCCTGGCCGAGTCCTGGCGCGCCCTGAGCGACACGCTCTGGGAGTTCAAGCTCCGCCGGAACGTCACCTTCCACAACGGCGAGCCCTTCACCGCCGAGGCGGTGAAGTTCTCCATCGAGCGCGTCCTGAGCCCCGCGACCAAGTCGCCCTGGGGAGGCCGGATCGCCGCCGTAGACAAGGTCGAGCCGGTTGACGCTCACACGGTCAGGATCACTACCAAGGGCCCCTTCGCCCCGCTGCTCCAGGGGTTGACGGTGGTGGACATCCTCCCGCCCAGGTACTTCGCCGAGAAGGGGGAGAAGGAGTTCGTCTCAGCGCCGGTCGGCACTGGCCCGTTCAGGTTCAAGTCGTGGGTCAAGCAGGACCACATGGCCTTCACGGCCAACCCCACCTACTGGCGCGGCCGGCCCGTCCTGGACGAGGTGGTCTTCCGCTCGATCCCCGAGGACTCCACGCGCGTCGCGGGAGTGGAGACGGGAGAGTTGGATGTGGCGCTCCTGATTCCGCCCGAGCAGGTGGCCCGTCTCAAGGCCAAGGGCGTGGATGTCCGCTCGGTGAACCAGGGCCAGGGGATGGTGATCAACTTCCGGGCCACCGTCGAGCCCTTGAAGTTGAAGAAGGTGCGCCAGGCGCTGAACTACGCGGTGGACAAGGAGGGGATCCTCAAGAACCTGCTGCTCGGCTACGGCCGGATTCTCGACGGGCAGGTCGTGGGCCCGGACGGTTTCGGCTACAACCCCGCCCTCAAGCCCTACCCCTACGACCCCAAGCGCGCCAAGCAGCTTCTCGCCGAGGCTGGCTACCCGAACGGCTTCACCGTGAAGTTCCACGGCTCGATCGGCCGCTACACGAAGGACAAGGAGATCGAGGAAGCGGTGATCGGCCAGCTCGCCGAGGTCGGCGTGACGGCCCACCTCGAGATCCTGGAGGCGGGTGTGTTCATCCAGAGCTTCCTGGGCGGGACGATCGGCCCCCTGTGGATCTGGGCGTGGCAGTATCTGCCCGCCATGGATGCTGACCTTCCGCTCAACTTCTTCCAGACCCGTGCCATCGGCAGGCACTTTGCCAATCCCGAGTACGACGCGCTGGTGGCCAGGGAGCGCGCGGCCATGAACCCTGAGGAGCGCCAGAAGGTCCTCCAGGAGATGGCCGCCTTCCTCCGCGACGACCCGCCGTGCATCTTCCTCGTCCAGACGGCAGGGATCTACGCGGTGCAGCCGCGCGTCCAGGGCTTCGCCTGGAAGCCCACCTACCTGATGGACCTCACGCGGGTGCGCGTGGCCCGGTAATCGGCCCCCCACCTTTCATCTCCCCCTCACCCGACCTCTCCCCGCTGGGGAGAGGAGGAGAGGTGAGGGGGCTCAGCGGATGCTCCAGTACTGCCGGGCGCGCCTCGTTGACCTGGTCATTGCGGTCCTCGGGGTCTCGACCCTCGTCTTCTTCCTCCTCAGGCTGAGCGGTGACCCGGTCGCCCTCCTCGTCACCGAAACCACGACCCGTGAGGAGATGGAGCGGCTCCGCGAGGCGCTGGGGCTCACGGCGCCCCTCTGGGAGCAGTACGTTCGCTTCCTCGGACATGCGCTCCAGGGTGATTTCGGCGACTCTCTCCGCCACGCCAGGCCGGCTGCCAGCCTTGTCTGGGAGACCCTCCCCGCGACGCTCGAGCTGACGGCCGCCGCGCTCCTGATTGCCACGCTCCTGGCCGTCCCTCTCGGAATGCTCGCGGCGATCCGCCGCGGCACCGCCATCGAAACCTCCTGCTCCGTTATCACCCTCGTCGGCCAATCCATGCCGTTCTTCTGGCTCGGCATTCTCCTGATCCTGGTCTTCGCGGTCCAGCTCCACGCCCTCCCGTCCTTCGGCCGCGGCACGCTCGGGCACCTGATCCTGCCGGCGCTCACGCTTTCGGCCGCCACGATGGCCAAGACCGCCCGCCTCGTGCGCTCGGGAATGCTCGAGGTGCTCTCTCAGGAGTACATCCGCACCGCCCGTGCCAAGGGGCTCCCGGAGCGGCTCGTGGTCCTCCGTCATGCGCTCCGAAACATCGCCATCCCGGTGGTGACGATCCTGGGCCTGGACTTCGGCCTGCTCCTCGGAGGCGCCGTGGTGACAGAAACGATCTTCGCCTGGCCGGGGACCGGCCGCCTGATGATCCAGGCGATCCAGGGGCGGGATTTCCCCGTGGTGCAGGCCGCGGTATTCGTGCTGGCGATCGTCTTTGTGGTGATCAATGCGCTGCTCGACCTGATCTATGTGTGGCTCGACCCAAGGATTCGATTTCGGAGGGGGCCCTAATGGCCCCCTCCGAGGCCTCCCCCAAGATTGCGGCGGCAAAGCCGCCGCTGGAAAGCGGCAAGGTGCGGCCTGCGAGGCCGAGTCGGTGGGTGGCATTGGCCGTCCTGGCACTCATGATCGCGGGGGCGGCAGCGGCCCCGGTGCTTTCCCCACACCCGCCGCTCAAGCAATCGCTTGCCCAGCGTCTGCAGGCGCCGATGTGGATTGTCGGAGGCTCGCCCGACCACCTGATGGGAACCGATCAGCTAGGCCGGGACATCCTGAGCCGCATCCTTCACGGCGGACGGATCTCGCTCATGGTGGGGCTCCTGGCCGTTCTCCTCTCCGGGAGTGTAGGGACTTTCCTGGGGCTGATCGCGGGCCACATGGGCGGCGCCGTGGACCGGCTCCTGATGCGGCTTGCCGAGATCCAGCTCGCCTTTCCCTTCATTCTGCTCGTGGTCGCGATCGTCTCGGTGCTCGGCGCCAGTGCCACCAACGTCGTCCTGGCGCTCGGCATCAGCGGCTGGGTCACCTACGCCAAGCTCGTCCGCGCCCAGGTGCTGACGCTCCGCGAGCTGGCCTACGTGGAGGCGGCCCGGGCCCTCGGCGCCGCGGGTCGCAGGATCGCCTTCCGCCACCTCCTCCCGAACGCAGTTTCCCCGGTGATCGTGCTTGCCTCCTTCTCGGTGGCGCAGATGATCATCCTGGAGTCAGCCCTGTCGTTCCTGGGCCTGGGCGTCCAGCCGCCCACCCCGACCTGGGGCGGCATGCTCGCCGACAGCCGGACCTACCTGGCGACGGCCTGGTGGCTCGCCACCTTCCCGGGGCTGGTCCTCATGCTCACCGTGCTCGCCATCAACATCCTGGGCGACTGGCTCCGCGACATCCTGGACCCGACGATGGCGATCTAGCGAAGATTGAGGGAGGTTGAGTCACACCTCCTTTGATAATAGAATCGAAATGGCCATGGCAATCTTCTACGTGAATGGAACATTAGCCCGTCTTGGTGACTCAAAGCGCCAGCGCAAGCTCCGTTTTCTAGTTGACACGGGTGCGTTCTTCACCGTGGTCCCTCGAGATGTCCTCTCCGCATTGAAAGTCCCGCCAACTGGCGAGGAAACGGTACAGTTCGCCGATGGGCGGAAGGCTCGGTGGAAAGTAGGAGAGGCACGCTTGGAGATTGATGGTCGATCGGTAACGGCGCTTGTCCTCTTCGGCAAAAAGGGAATCCAACCGCTGCTTGGTGCTTACAGCCTTGAGGGCTTAGGCTTTTACGTAGATTCCCGCCGTCGCCGCCTAGTTCGCACGCCTGTCGTGATTGTGGCTAAAGAGCAAGCGCGCCTCACCTTGCAGCTGAACCTTCAGGAGCGAGTGACGATCTAGCCGAAAGGCCGGAGCGCCCGTCGCAGCAGGTCCCACACCGGGATCCCCTCGAGCCTGCCATCAGGGCGCTCCTCGCGAATGACGAAGTGGAGATGGGTCGGGCGGCCGAGCGCGTTCCCTGCGATCGCCTCGTCCTCGGCCTTCGTGATCACGCCGACGACGGTCCCTGCCTCCACGACCGTTCCCATTCGCCCCCTGGCCGGCGCCGTGTCGATGTGAACCAGGACGAGATAGCGCGCCGTGGGCCGGCCCGGCCCGGGTGGTAGGAAGCCCACGACTGCCTCGCCGGCGGTCTTGGAGAGATAGCCGGCGTGGACGATCAGCATCGTGGCAGGGGCGAACACCTTGCGCCCTGGCGGGGCGAAGATGTCCTCGGCCCTGTGACCGGCATGGTAGCCCGATCGCTCCGGCAGTCGGCCTCCCTCCACGGGAAAGACATAAGCTGATTCGAGAGTCCTGGCGTGATCGCCGAAGCGGGCTATCCAGCGCGGCTCGTGGCGCCGCCTGAGGAGAATCCCCTCGCGAACTTCCCACTCCGAGGGCGACTCGGTGTTCCTCCCGCGGATGCGCCCGTCCTGGGTCAGCATCCGGTAGAAGGCGTGGGTCTCGGCAGGCACCGAAACGATGCGCCCGTCCCCGAGCCTCACCTCGGTTCCTCGAAACGGGCCGGGATCGATCAGGCGATCAGGACCACCCTCCCAGGCGGGTTCGCCTATGAGCAGGAGGACGAGGGCGCAGCCGGAAAGCCGCACTCAGAGCTCGGGGCGGCAGACGGCGCGGAAGTTACACCAACGACAGATTCTGAGGTCCTCGGTCTTCTCGAAGTCGTCCATGGCCGCCAGGTTCGCCTCCGGGTCGCGGAGCCAGGCGCGCATCCCGCGCATCGAGAGCCTGAGGTGCTCCCTCACGGCCTCGAGCTTCCCCGCGTCCCAGGGGTGCTGGTGAACGGTGCCCTCACGGAGGTTCACTTCGAGGAGGTCCACGCGGGCAGGCTCCACGCGCAGGACCTCCTGGGCGTACAACGCGTACCCCCCGAGCTGGAGCGCGCTCCCGTCGGGATCCGGCGCCCCGGTCTTCCAGTCCACCAGCGCCAGGCGCGCGGCCTCGGTCCAGTAGGCGAAGTCGGGGGCGCCGTACACCGGGGTCCCCTCGAAGTCGAAGGCGCGGATCTCCTCGATGAGCACCCAGCGGTCGCGCGGGGCCTTCCGGATCTCGGCGAGGAGCGGGAGCCGGTAGAAGTTCCTGAGGCAGCGGATCACGTGGTCGCGGAGGACCTGCCAGTCCTCCGCCCTCACCTGAACCCGGTACTCGTGCTCGAAGAGGCCGCCCGCCTTGGGGCTCTGCCAGTACCGGCGCTCGCTCGAGGCCTTCCACTCCCGGCGCATCCGCTTCACGCTCTCCTCGATGAGCCAGGACTCGGGAAGCTCTCGCCCCTCGTAGAGGGCGCGGAGGGCCCACTCCACGCCCTCGTGAACCACCTTGCCGGCCCACTGCTGGCGGGAGCTGAGCTGCTTGAGGACGTAAAGCTTCCGCGCCTCCTCGGGCGCGTCGGTCTCCCAGCCGCCCCAGGCGCCGTAGTAGTGGTAGTAGTACTTCCGCCGGCACTCCTGGAAGAGGTTGTCGCGGCTCCGCGACCAGGAGAACTCGTTCGCCAGGTCAGGCATCGGTCCTCAGCATATCACCGGCTGCCCGCCGGGGCCCGGGTGTAATCTTGCATTCATGGCGGACCCGGACCAGGCTACGGGCGATCTGCCCGTTCGGACCGTGGCGCCGTCGGGGCATAGCGAGGGCCCACCCCGCGATCGCCGGAACTGGCGGGCCGATTCGGCCGTTACATTATTTGACACCTCACCAAAGGGAGGACAGCTATGCACACGCTCGACCCGGTCAGCCTCAGTCGGCGCGACATCCTCAAAATCGGAGTCGGGACCACGGCGGGGTACGCCATCGCGGCGAACCCCGTCCTCGCCCAGGCCATCCGGACCGATACCGGGGGGCTGGCCGCCGCGGACATCAGGGTGCAGAGCGGGCGCGACCTGATCCCCGCCTACGAGGCCCGGCCCGGGGCGGCGGGCAAGTCTCCCGTCATCGTGGTCATCTCCGAGATCTGGGGCGTCCACGAGTACATCAAGGATGTCTGCCGGCGGTTCGCCAAGGTCGGCTACTACGCCATTGCTCCGGAGATGTTCCAGCGGGAAGGCGGTGTGGGACACCTCCCCAACATCCAGGACATCTTGAAGATCGTGCTGAACGTCTCCCGGAAGCAGATCCTCCAGGATCTCAGCACGACCGCTGACCACGCCCGGAAGCAGGCCGCAGCCCGCGCCGACCGCGTGGGGGTCACCGGCTTCTGCTGGGGCGGGAGCACCACGATCCAGTTCGCTGCTCACTACAAGGACCTCGGCGCCGCGGTGGCCTGGTACGGCCCACCGGCGCGCCCCTACAAGGACGACCCGCCGAAGACCGGCTTCGACGTCCTCCACGAGATCACCTGCCCGTTCCTCGGCCTCTTCGGCGAGGAGGACAGGAACCCGCCCCCGGAGGACGTCCGGAAGTTCGAAGAGTTGCTCAAGCGCCACAACAAGAACGTGGAGATAGTGCTCTACAAGGGCGCCGGGCACGCCTTCCACGCGGACTACCGACCGAGCTACCGCGCCGAGGCCGCCAAGGACGGCTGGGCGCGCTGCCTAGCCTGGTTCGACAAGCACCTGAAAGCGTAGGGGTTGACCCGGGGCGCGCCGGCGCAGCCTATCCGGAGAGTCATGCCGACGCCACCTTGACGTCCCGCGCGTCGGCCTGCTAGCGTGAAAGCGCTATGGCCGGGAAGAAGGAGAGCGTCAAGGTCACGTGCCCCCACTGCCAGGCCAAGCTGACGGTGGACCCCACGCTGGCGGCGGTCATCGCCCACGAGCCGCCGCCCCGCACCGGTCCCGCCCGGGATCTCGGTGCCGCGCTCCAGGCCCTCGAGGGGGCCTCGACCAAGCGCGAGGAGGCGTTCAAGGAGAGCCTCAAGTCAGAGCAGACCAAGGGCAAGGTCCTCGACCGCAAGTTCCAGGAGGGTCTGAAGAAAGCCAAGGACGCTCCCGCCCCGATCCGTCCGATCGACCTCGATTAGATGCGGGGGGACCTTCTGCGAGACCTCCTCAAGCAGGTCAGCCGCACTTTCTACCTCTCGCTCGCCATCCTCCCGCGCCCGCTCCGCTCGCCCGTCGGCCTCGCCTACCTCTTCGCCCGAGCCGCCGACACGATCGCCGACACGCGCCTGATCAGCCGCGAGGAGCGGCTCCGCCACCTCGAAAGCCTCGGGGCCGAGCTCCGGGGCGAGACGCCGTCGCGCCTCGAGGAGATCATCCGGGGCTGCACCGGCCCCAACCCCCACGCCGGGGAGCGCCAGCTGCTCCGGCGGCTCCCCGACTGCTTCGCGCGTTACCGCGAGCTGGAGAAGGGTGATCGGGAGCGGATCCAGACACTCCTCCTCACGATCACCGACGGCATGAGCTTCGATCTCACGACGTTCCCGGGTGAGGACGAGAGCCGACTGGTAGCCCTCGAGGCCCGCCAGGACCTCGACCGCTACACTTACCTGGTGGCGGGTTGCGTGGGGGAGTTCTGGACCGAGATCCACATGGCCCACCGGCGCCGGCTCGCGAACTGGGACGCCCGGACGATGAAGGAGCGGGGCGTGAGGTTCGGGAAGGGGCTCCAGATGACGAACGTCCTGAGGGATCTGGCGCGGGACCTCAGGATCGGCCGCTGCTACCTCCCGCGCCAGGACCTGGCGCGACTCGGCCTCGAGCCGGCCGACCTCCTGGACCCTGCGGCAATCGCGAGGGTGCGCCCGCTGCTGAGCGAACTTCTGGCGCTGACCCTCGAGCACTACGAGGCCGGGTGGGCCTACACGCTCGCCATCCCGCGGGCCGAGTGGCGGATGCGCCTCGCCTGCGCCTGGCCGCTCCTGATCGGCCTCAGGACGCTGGCGCTGCTGGCCGAGTCCCCCAACCTCCTCGATTCCCGGCAGCCGATCAAGATCTCCCGTCACGCGGTGAACGCGATCCTGGCGCGCTCGCTCCTGCTGGTGTGGTCCAACGCGTTTATGGCGCGGGAAGCGCGGCGGCTCAGGGCACGGATTCCGATATGAGACAGACCGTCGCCGTCCTCCAGATCGACGCGTTCAGCTCGCGTCCCCTCGGCGGTAACCCCGCGGGAGTGGTCCTCGAGGCCGACGGGCTCTCGGAGAGGCAGATGCGCGGGGTCGCGGGCGAGCTGAACGTGGCCGAGACCGCGTTCCTCACGCGAGCGGGCCAACCGGGCGCCGATCACCGCCTCAGGTGGTTCACGCCGTCGGGAAAAGAGGTCAGCTTCTGCGGTCACGCGACCGTCGCGACGGTACACGCGCTCGCGGAGACTGGCCGCCTGAAGCGGGAGCGCGTGGTCTTCGACACCCTGGGAGGCCTGCTCCCCGTGACCGTCGACAGAACCGCGACGGGAAGCCTGATCTGGCTCGAGCCCGTCGTTCCAACCTGTATTCTCTACTCGGAGCCTCTGGCGCCGGTCCTCGACGCCCTCGGGCTCGTGACGGATGCGCTCGCGACATGGGCTCGGCCCGCGCTCACGCCCGAACGCGATCTGCTTCTCCCCGCTGCGGGGCTTGGAGTCCTGAAATCGCTCGCCCCCGACATGCAACGCCTGGGACGCCTCGGCAGCGACGGGGGCATCCGCGGCTTCTGCCTCACCTCGCTCGAGACGGTCGAGCCCGCCTCGCTGATCCATAGCCGCTTCTTCGCGCCCCACTACGGGATCCCCGAGGACCCCGTGACCGGATCGGTCCACGCCTCGCTGCCAGTCTGGCTCTGGCAGGCCAGCCGCCTGAAGCCAGAGGGGGATGTCGCAGCGTTCACCGCCGAGCAGGGCGACTTCCTCGACCGTCCCGGTCGGGTCAGGGTGGAGCTCCACCTGGCTCGGGGCCAGCCCGCGCGTGTCAGGGTCGGCGGCCAGGCCGTCACCGTGCTCTCGGGGACGATCCGGGTCCGATAGGCAGGAGCCCGCGGGCCGGCTAGCGAGGAGCGTGTGGGAAGCAATACCCCTCGAGCGCGGGCTTCGCCCGCGCAACCAACTCGGGCCTCGCCTCGTGGCTCTCCTCGCCTGCGGCTCGTCGGCAGCCCCTCGGCTCGAACCACCATTCCTGGGGGAGGCGTCGGAGGGGGCCGTCGAGGCCCCCTC
>JACQWB010000001.1 GCA_016209385.1 Candidatus Rokuibacteriota bacterium | reverse complement strand
GCTTCACGTCACACTGGGTGCCTAAGAAGGTGTCACAGTATAGGGGCCGGGCGGAAAAAAAGTCAAGAAAAAACCGCCCGTGATGGTCCATCATCGGTCGAAATTGTTTAACTTTTTCGCCATCGGCCGTCCAAAAGCGACCATCCAATGGTCCACTCCCCTCACTTTCTATCATGCAACGACGATGCCTATTCGTGGAACCTGCCGCTCCCTTGTTCGGTTCCGGTCCGCCCATCGCCGATGGACGCCGCGTGGCGTGTCGTCGTATAAGGAGACTATGCTCCGGCGGCTCGCCCTTGTCGTGCTTCTCGTCGCGCTCCTTCCGCTCCCGACTCAGGGCCAGGCCCGTCGCGAGCTCCGAGTGGGAGTGGCAGCCCTGCCTGCGGTTCCCGACCCCGCGACGGCGTTGGATGGGCCCGTCCCGTTCATTGCCCGCCAGGTGTTCGAAACGCTGGTTCAATTTCGGGATCGCTCCAGCGACATCGAGCCCGCGCTCGCGACGCACTGGGCGGTTTCGAGAGATGGCCTCAGGTGGACGTTCACGCTCAGGAACGGTGTTCGGCTTCACGACGGCACCGTGCTGACCGCCCAGCACGTCGTGGCGAGCTTCGAGCGTCAGACCTTTATTGACCACCCGTACCATCCGAATCCGAACGAGGTTTGGCCGCGTCTTCTGCGAGGCCTTCCGGGTGTGGTGAAGGCGCTAAGAGCTTCTGACGCGAAAACGGTGGAAATCCACCTCGTCCAGCCGTACGCCCCGCTCCTCACCGTCCTGGCCCACCCCGGCTTTTCGGTGGTCGTCGCTGCGGCCGGCGAAGGCGGGACGACCAAGTGGTTCGGCACCGGGCCATACCGGATCGCCGAGCTCGGCGGCGGTCGGATCGTGCTCGAGGCGCATCCAGGGTACTGGGCGGGCCCGCCGCGCGTACCGCGGATCGTCCTGGTCGAAGTGCCGAGCGACGAGCAGGCGGAGGCCGAGCTCGACGCCAAGCGGCTCGATCTCTGGCTTCCCCCGCGGCCGCCCCGACGGAGGGAGGGGGCGTTGTCGCTCCCCGGCTGGCAGGTCGGCCTCCTGGCGATCCATACCGAGAAGGAGCCGCTCTCGCGGAAGAAAGTACGTCAGGCGCTGGCCGCAGCGCTTGACCCCTCGCTGATTGCGGTCGCTGTCGAGGACGTCGCGGTTCCCCTTCAAGCCTTTCTCCCCCCGGAGGTGTGGGGGCGTCGAGAGGGGTCTCCGATTCTCTTGGCCGACCCGGAGGGGGCCAGGCGACTGCTGGCGGAGGCCGGGCTCCCGCGTGGGATCAGTCCCACGCTGCTCGTGCGCGAAGGCGCCGGGCCCATCAACGAGTCGCGGATCGCCGAAGCCATCCGGCTGGCGCTGGATGGCGCGGGGATCGCGTTGACGATCCGGAGCGAGCTTCCCCAGGTCGCGACCCAGCTCACCCAGTACGGTGACCACGAGCTCGTCCTGACCGAGGCGCGCGTCGAGGGCGGGGATCCCCATCTCCTCCTCTATCCTCTGTCCACCAGCGAAGGCGCCGTTCGAGGGGCGTCGGCGTTGAACCTCTCCTTCTATCGGAACCCGCGACTCGACGACCTCCTGATCCGGGCGAGCCAGCTCGCGTTCAGGCCGGAGCGCCTGCGCCTCTACCAGCGCGCGCAGGCGATCCTGGCCGACGAGCTGCCCTGGATTCCGCTGTACGTCCGCCTCCACTGGGTTGTCGCACGGCCGGAAGTGCGAAACCTGCGCCTGCACCCGAGCGGCTTCCACCGTCTGGACCGGGTGGATCTCTGGTAGTCACGGCTTCGACGCGCCGGTCGGGTAAGATAGGCGGGAGGCCAGGGAATGGACCGGCGGGCTGTCGCATGGACGCTCTACGACTTCGCCAACTCGGCCTTCGTGGCCGTCATCCCGGCTACCGTCTACTCCACGTACTACGCGCTGGCGGTGGTCGGCAACGAGCGGGGAGAGGGTGACTTCTGGTGGACCTTCGCGGTCACCACCTCCATGGTCATCGTCGCGCTGGCCTCGCCGCCCTGCGGCGCCATCGCGGATCACGGCGGCCTCCGCAAGCGCTTTCTCTTTGTCCTGACGTATCTCAGCGTTGCGGCAACCGCCCTGATGGCGACCGTGCAGAAGGGCGACGTGCTCTGGGGGTGGCTTCTCGCGGTGGCGGGCATTGTCGGCTTCGAGGCGGCCATAGTCTATTACAACGCCTACCTCCCCGACCTGGTGCCTCCGGCGTGGCAGGGACGGCTGTCGGCGTACGGTTTCGCGGTTGGCTACCTGGGGTCAGCGCTCGCCCTGGGAGTGGCATTGGTCTTCATCCAGCGCGGCAGCCTGGGGGGAGCGTTTGTGGCGACGGCCGGTCTTTTCGGGGTGTTCGCCATCCCCGCGTTCCTCTTGTTACCCGCCGACCGGCCAGCTACCTTCGGCCTTGGCGACGCGGTCCGGGTCGGCTTCACGCAGACCCAGGCCACGCTCCGGCGCATCCTCGCCATGGCGGCCCTGCGGCGATTCCTCCTCGCGTACCTCTTCTACGAGGACGGGATCAATACCGTGGTCTATGTTTCCGCGATCTTCGCGATGCACACGCTCGGCTTCGAGAGAGGGGAGGTGATCGTTCTCTATCTGATCGTCCAGCTCTCGGCTCTGGTGGGCGCGTGGGTCTGGGGGCGTCCCACGGACTTCAAGGGGCCGAAGGTCGTCGTGATGGTGACGCTGGTGCAGTGGTGCCTCGTGGTGATCGCCGCCTACTTCGTCCAGACCAAAATTCAGTTCTTCGGGGTGGCGGTCCTGGCCGGGACAGGGCTGGGGGCGATCCAGGCGGCGAGCCGCGCCTTCATGGCCACCCTGATCCCGAAGACGCATGAGGCGGAGCTGTTCGGCTTCTACGCCTTGGTAGGGAAGACAGCCGCGATCTTCGGCCCCTTCGTCTTTGGGCTGACCTCGCGCCTCAGCGGCGGGAACCAGCGCGTGGCGATCGTAGCCGTCGGGCTCTTCTTCCTGATCGGCCTGCTGATTCTCCAGGGGGTCAGGGCCGGCGGGCCCACCGCGAGGCGCTGAGATGCGCCGCCGCTGGCTCGCCGTCCTCGCGGTCATCCTTCTCGTCGTCCTGGGCGTCGGGCTCGGTCTCGTCTATGTGCGGACCCGCGCGGCCCAGGAGCTGATCCGCGCGTACCTCGAGACCACCCTCTCCCGCGACCTCGGTCTCCCGGTCAGGCTGGAGCGTCTCGGCCTGTCCCTGCGTCTCGGTCGGGTGGACGCGTACCGCGCCGCCCTGCTCGATCCGGAGACGGGCCTGCCGATGATTCAGGTGGAGCGGCTCCGGGTGACGCTCGACCTCTGGCCGCTCCTGAGGCGGGAGCTCCGCATCCGATCGGTGAGCCTCAGCGGGCCGCGGATCACGCTCGAGGACTCAGCGCGACTCCGGGGGCTCGCGCTCGGCGTCCTCGATCGGTTGGGCGGGTTGGCCAGGGACCGGGAGGGCGGGCGGTTTCCGTTGAAGCTCGGCGGCGGAACGTTCCGCTACCGCGATCCGGCCTCGGGGACGGCGATCGATGCCGACGGGCTGGAGCTCTCCCTCGTCTGGCCCGACAGAGAGCGCGCCCTCGCCGTACTCACCGTTCGCTCGGTCGCCGCCGCCTTCGCCGGCCGCCGGCTCGACCGGGTCCGCCTCGAAGCCAACGCCCAGGTCCATCGCGCGCGCTGGGAGGTGACCCGCCTCAAGCTCGAGCAGGCCGGCTCCTCCGTCGTCCTCGAGGGCTCGGTGATTCAAGGCGAGCCTCCGCGCGTCGAGCTGGCCGCCACGGGCGTCCTCGTCCTCGACGAGTTGGCCCCGCTGGTCCTCGACGCGGCAGGCTGGAAGGGCCGGCTCATGGTCAAGGGCAGGCTGTCTGGGACCACGCTCCCTTCCGACTTCGAGGGGACCGCCAGGCTCACCGTCGGGAGCCTCTGGGGCCTGCCCGTGAACGATGCCGAGGGCTCGCTGGGCGTCCGCGGGGGAGTGGTCGAGCTGACGACGCTGACGGGCCGGGCCCTCGGCGGAGGCTTTACAGCCTCGGGGATCTACGAGCCCGACACGAGCCGCTATCGGGGCCGCGTGACGCTGAAGGGCGTGAGCCTCCCGGCCGGGCTCAGGCAGATGGGATGGGCAAGCTCCCTCACGGGTCAGGTCACCGGGAGTCTCGAGGGGAGCGGCCAGGGGAAACGGGCCGAGGCCTTGAGCCTCCGGTTCGACCTCGCGGGGCGCGGCATCAGGCTGGCTGGGGGACAGCGCGCCACCGAGGGGCAGCTCGTCGGGCGTGCGGACGCCGGCATCCTGAAGATCGAGCGTTTGACGCTCGCGCGCGGAGCGAGCCGGGCCTCAGCGCGTGGGAGCGCGAACCTTTCGACCGGCGCCCTGGCGCTCATGGTCTCCGGCGCGATCGCCGACCTCTCGCAGGATCTCTGGCCGCACAGAGTCGACCAGCTCGGTGGCCAGCTCGCGTTTTCGGGGAGGCTCGGCGGGAACTTTGGCGCGCCGAGCTTTTCAGGCCAGGCCACCGGGAAGGCGATCTCGATCAGGGCCTTGAGGGCCAGCTCGGTTCAGCTCTCGGCCAGCGGCGAGCCGCTGGCCCTGACCGGCAGGGGGCTTCTGGAGGCGAGGGAGGTCGAGATCGGGCCTGAGCGCCTGGAGTCGGTCAGGGCGGTGCTCGACTTCAAAGGCTCTGAGATCGTCGTCCCCGTGCTGACGGCGCGGCGGGCCGGGCTGAGCGTCAAGGCCGACGGAGCGGTGTCGCTTTCCGGGCGCTATCGCTTCGCCCTCGCACCGATCCCGCTCGACCTCGCCCAGTGGGTCGGGCCTCAGGAGCTGAGCGTGAGGGCGGTGCTGCGGGCGGCGGCGACCGGTGACCTCTCGCAGGCAGAGATCGAGGGCGAACTGGCGCTGGCCGATACCGCGTTTCGCGACATCGAGATCGGCAGCGGAAGGCTTCGCTTCCTCCTCGACGCCGGCCAGTGGCGCTGGGAGCTCGGGCTCGACGCCGGCGTCAGCGCCAGGGGCACGGCGCCGCTCACGCTCCGCGGTCAGATCGAGGCGGAGGTGAGCGCGACCGATCTGGACCTGACCCCGTACCTGCGCGCCCTCAGGCGGCAGCTCCCCTTCCCTCTGACCGTGCGTGCCGACGGCAACGCCAGGCTGAGCGGCGAGCTTCCGGGTCTCGGCGGGCTTCGCGGCGAGATCGAGCTGACGAGGCTCGACTGCCGCGCCGGGGACGTACCCTGCCAGCTCCCCGGCCCTGCGGCGCTTGGGGTGGAGGCCGGGACGCTTCGCTTCGAGAGCCTGGAGCTGGTCGGTCCCGGCCTCTCGGTGACCGTCGACGGGAGCGTCCGGCCCGGAGAGCGAACCGATCTCAGGCTCCGAGGCTACGCGCCGTTCCGCCTCATCGAGTGGTGGGTGCCGCCGCTCACCGATCTCAGAGGGACGCCGGACGTCCAGCTCGCCCTCACCGGCCCCCCCGGGCGGCTCAAGGTGACGGGCCGGGCCGAGCTGCGCGGCGTCGAGGTCAGGCTGAGGGCAGTCCCCTTGTGGCTCACAGTCGCCGCGGGGGACGTCACCTTCGGGAATGACCGCGTCGAGTATGTGCTGAGCGAGGGGCTGGCCGTGGGCGGCAGGCTCGAGGGGCGGGGATCGTCGGTGCGGGCGGAGGGGCGCTGGCGCCATACCCTCGAGCTGAAGCTCGACAGAGCCCAGCTCGACACGGTGTACGACCAGCTTCAGCTCGGCTCCCGGTGGGCCTCGGGCAATCTCTCGCTCCGCGGTTCGCTGGGCTTCGACACGGGCCCCGCGATCTCCCCGCTCAGGACGCTCGGCGGAAATCTCTCGGCCTCCATCGAGGGCGGGAGCTTTTCGCACTACCCCGGGCTCGTCCGGATCTTCGGATTGCTCACGAGCCCGGCCCAGCCCTTCCGGCTTCCCGACCTCACCCGCGAGCGCATGCCCTACCGGCGGATCACCGCCGACTTCAGGGTGGCCGAGGGTGTCATGGAGACCCGGAACCTGGTGCTGGACAGCGAGGTCGTGCGCGTCAGCGGCGTCGGGACCGTGCGCGTTTCCGACCACACCCTCGACCTGGATCTCGCCGTGAGGCCGCTTCAGGTGCTGGAGGGCGGCATCCGGAAGGTGCCGCTGTTGCGACGCCTCCTCCCCGAGTCTCAGGGCCTCGCCGTGGTGTACTTCAAGCTGCAGGGGCCGTGGGAGGCTCCCAAGACGACGATGGCGCCGGTGAAGTCGCTGAGCCAGACCGTGGTGGACCTTCTCCTCTTTCTCCTGAGGGCGCTCGACCGCCTCGTGATCCCGCAGTAGGACAATCGGAGGGGGCCCGGGTACCCACGCCGGAGGCGTGGGCGTCCCCCTCCGAGGCCTCCCCCAGGATGGTGGTTCGAGCCGAGGGGCTGCCGACGAGCCGCAGGCGGTGGCAGTTCGAGCCGAGGGACGTCGGCCCTGCCGCAGGCAGGCCCGTCACGAGGCGAGACCCGAGT